>DATCOF010000094.1:0-15017 GCA_036564845.1 Chitinophagaceae bacterium
AAAGATAGCTGCAGAGAATAATTGTATTGCTGTTGAAATGGAAGCCTTCTCTTTATTTGCCAATGCAAAATATTTGAATAAGATGGCGGCAACCATTGTAACTATTTCTGATATTATTCCCACACACGAAGGTATGAGCGCAGATCAGCGTGAACGATCGTTGGAGACGATGTATAAGCTGGCGCTGGAGAGTGTTGTGGAGATAAATAAAAATTTATGAACCACGATTTGGGGAGATTAATGGATTAAAAAGATTTTAAGTGTATTAATTTTTTTTACAATCCCTTTAATCTTTTAATCCTATAAATCATGGTTCAGACAAAAGGCTCAGACGACAAAAACTCGACTGCCTTCACCATATCATCCCGCAAAACTCTATCGGCAAAATTGAATGAAACTTTTTCTCTAAAGGCTGTAACAATTTTTTCTATTTCAGGTGAAGATCGCAATGGCCTGCGAAACTCCAATGCCTGCACAGCGGTTAATAATTCAATCGCCAAAACTCTTTCTACATTTTGTACAACACGCAAACATTTTGTTGCTGCATTGGCGCCCATGCTTACATGATCTTCCTGGTTATTGCTTGATGACATTGAATCAATGGAGGCTGGTGTACACAATTGTTTATTTTCGCTAACAATGCCTGCTGCCGTGTATTGTGGTATCATTAGTCCTGAATGTAATCCCGGATTTTTTACAAGAAAAAGCGGAAGGCCTCTTTGCCCGCTTAATAATTGATACGTTCTTCTTTCCGAAATACTCCCTAATTCTGCCATTGCGATTGCAAGAAAATCGAGGGTTAATGCAAGTGGTTGTCCATGAAAATTTCCACCACTTAATATCATATCATCATCTGGAAAAATATTTGGGTTATCCGTTACAGAATTTGCTTCTTTTAAAAATACATTTTGTACATGATCAAAAGAATCTTTGGTAGCGCCATGCACCTGCGGTATGCATCTGAAAGAATATGGATCCTGTATCTGCGATTTTTTTTGGGAAGCGATCTCACTTCCTTTCAATAATTCTCTTAATCTTTTTGCTGTATCCACCTGTCCTTTGTGCGCACGAATTGTATGTATCTTTTCATTAAAGCAATCATCAACACCATCAAATGCTTCAAAGGAAATAGCAGCAATAATATCAGCCCATGCAATTAATCTTTCACCGTTAATGAGACTATGCAATCCATAAGCAGCCATAAATTGAGTTCCGTTTATCAAAGCCAGCCCCTCTTTACTTCGTAGTTGAATTGGCTTCCAGTAAAACTTTGCAAGCATTTCTTCAGCGCTATGTTTTATGCCGTTATAATAAACTTCTCCCAAACCGATCAATGGTAAACTCAAATGACTTAATGGTGCAAGGTCTCCCGATGCACCCAGCGAACCTTGTGTATAAATAACAGGAAGCACATCATTGTTATACATGTCAGTTAATCGATTCACTATCTCAATGCCAACGCCTGAATAACCATAACTCAAACTTTTAATTTTAAGTATCATCATCAGCTTCACTACATCTTTCGGCACTTCCTCTCCCACTCCACAGGCATGCGATTTTAATAAGTTGCTTTGTAATTCTTCCAACTGTGTGTTGCTGATCTTTACATCCTGGAAGAAACCAAAGCCGGTATTTATTCCATAAAATAATTCATCAGAATGTGATAATTTTTTATCAAGGTATTCCCTGCATTTTAAAATTTTTTCTTCTGCATCTTTGGCTAGGGATAATTGCAGGTTATTATGCAGCAGGTTTTTCACCTGTTGAAAATCCATCAGGCTATCATCAATTTTATAAAAATCTTTATTCATATAGTAATTGTATAACGCTGTTATTTTTTGTTATTCTTGTAGTGTCAAAAGTAATTAAACCACTTGTCTGAACCATGATTCATAGGATTATAAGATTAGTGGGATTTAAAACATTCTAAATATGAGAATTTTTATTTTTTTACTGCTCGTATTTTATCAAAGCACTACTTTTTCTCAAACAATTAAAATATTTACATCAGGAGAGAAGACCTCCATTCGTGGATTGAGCGTTGTGTCAGATAAAATAATTTGGGTTAGCGGAAGCAACGGAATGGTAGGCCTTTCACTTGATGGCGGTGAAAAGTGGAAATGGTTAGAGGTAAAGAATTTTGAGAAAACTGATTTCAGGGATATTGAAGCTTTTGATGCAACAACAGCTGTGATAATGGGTGTTGCTGATCCGGCGTATATTTTAAGAACTGTTGATGCCGGCGAAACATGGAAGGTGGTTTATGAAAATAAAACAAAAGGAATGTTTTTAGATGCCATGGAATTTTGGAATGAGCAAAGCGGCATTGTTATCGGTGATCCGATCGATACTAAATTTTTTATTGCAAGAACCTTTGACGGCGGACAAACATGGAGACAAATACCAATAGAAAACTGCCCGGTAGCAGATAGCGGCGAAGCTTGTTTCGCCAGCAGCGGAACTAATGTACGAGCGCTTGCAAAAGCTGAAGCATGTTTTGTAAGCGGCGGTTTACGATCAAGATTATTTATTAGAGATGAAAGAATTGATCTTCCAATTCTGCAAGGGAAACAAAGCACAGGAGCAAATTCAGTTGCGGTAAAAAATAAAAAAACTTTGATAGTTGTTGGCGGAGATTTTACAACGAAGGATTCAACAGAAAAAAATTGCTTTATAACAAATGATGGCGGTAAAACTTGGATGGCGCCTGTAGTTGCGCCGCATGGTTACCGGAGTTGTGTAGAATATATAGGCAGAAATAATTGGGTCTCCTGCGGATTAAATGGTGTTGATTATTCAAATGATAATGGTAAGACATGGAGTTTAATTTCCAAAGAAAGTTTTCATGTTTGCAGAAAAGCAAAAGATGGAAAGAGTATATTTTTTGCAGGAGTAGATGGGCAGATCGGGAAGTTGTCTGAACTATGATTTATATGATTTTAAGATTAAAGGAAAAGTAGTATTCTGCCAATTTAATAAATCATGAAAATCATTTAATCTGATTAATCATGGTTCAAACATTTTTTTTTATTTTTTAAACATAAAATATACTGCGCCTAAAATAAACATAAAGCTTACTACATACTTCCAGTGAAAAGGTTCTTTAAGATAAAATATTGCGAACAAAGCAAATACCACAAGTGTTATTACTTCCTGCGTTAATTTTAATTGAAATCCTGACATTCCATTTGTATAGCCAATTCTGTTTGCAGGCACCATAAAGCAATATTCAAAAAATGCAATTCCCCAACAGATGAGAATTAATTTCCAAAGAGGCAAGGCTGTATTTTTTAAATTTCCATACCAGGCAAACGTCATAAAAATGTTAGAGGCTAACAGCAAAAATATTGTGCGCATATAAAATATAATAAGTTGTCAAAAATATTACAATTTAAATGCCGCTTCGAAACAATCAGCAAAAGCCGATAAATAAAAATTCGCCAGCTTCAAGAGAACCGCGTACTAATATTTTGAAAAAATATTTTGTGTTATTTCTTTTACAAAATTACAGCACGATTATAGGAGAACATTACAAATGTTGCTGAATGCAATAAAGTAAAGTATTGAACAGGAAAAAAATTTGGTTGTACTGAAACGATCATTTCTTCTCAGCCGAGAAGATCAAATATTTCCATAATTTCTTTTTCAAAGTTTTGTATTGAAGCCATGCTGTGTCAACATTATTCTTTGATAATTCGGTTGCATTGGGATGAAAAAGGTGATAGAGTTTTGTAGGGATCAGTCCAAGGAAATATGCAGTGTACAATTTTTTTACCGAAGGCATGATTGCATTTGATGCGTCTTCAATATCATTTATGGTAAAGCCTGTATCAACAAGTTGCTGTTCAAATTTTTCTTTTGTGGTATGTTCTTCTATGGCCCATCCATTCGCTAACCGCCGCATCCAGTCTGCATCTTTGCCTTCTATGTTTTCTTTCTTATAAATATCAACTACTACCAACCGTCCATCCGGTTTTAAAATTCGAAAGGCTTCTTTTAAAAATTCAGATTTGTCTTTTACATAGCAGGTGCTTTCAATTGCCCATATCACATCAAAAGAATTATCAGCAAAACCTGTCACGGTATAATCTTTTTGCAGGAAGGTAACAAGCTGCACAATATTTTCTTTTTTAGCCGAAGCATTGGCAAGAAATATTTGCCTTTCACTTAAACTGATGCCGGTTACTTTGCATCCAATATTTTTTGCCATCCAAATTGCAGAACCTCCAACTCCACAGCCTGCATCCAATGCAACATCTTCTTTTGAAATATGTGCATGTTGCGCAATTATTTTATTGATATTTAAAAGCGCTTCATGAAAATTTTTTGTTGATGCATCCCAATATCCATAATGCAGCGACCTGCTCTTATCAAGGTTCCAGTGCAGGCGATAGTGTACTTCACTCAGGTCATAATAACGTTCTATATCTTTTTTGCTAAACATGTTTTTTGATGTACGATGTGTGATTTTATAAAAGTCATTAAGTCAATTGTCAATGAGTCATTATGTTTTGCATTTTTAATTTAATGACCATTGACTTTATGACTATTGTTTAATTAAGACTTCTAAAATCCACAGGAACCAATTTGCTTACGCCGGGCTCCTGCATTGTTACACCATAAATTACATCCACAGATGACATCGTCATTTTGTTATGCGTAACAATTATGAATTGCGATTCTTTACTGAACTGACGGATCATTTGTGTGAACTTGCCCACGTTAGCATCATCCAACGGCGCATCAACTTCATCCAGAATACAAAATGGCGCAGGCTTAATCAAATAGATTGCAAACAAGAGCGCTGTTGCGGTTAGTGTCTTTTCTCCACCACTTAATTGCGAAATTGATGTTGGCCTTTTACCTTTCGGCCGGGCTATAATATCCACGCCTGTTTCAGCGAGGTCATCAGGATTTTCAAGAACCATATCGGCGGTATCATCTTCTGTAAATAATGCCTGAAATACTTTTTTGAAATTCTCTTTTACTTTATTAAATGTATCAAGAAATTGTTGGTTGGCAGTTGCTTCCACTTCCTGGATGGTTTGCATCAATGATTCTTTTGCAGTAATAAGATCATTCTTCTGTTCTAAAATAAATTCATAACGCTTTTTCATTTCAGTAAAAGCTTCAATTGCGGTTGGATTTATTTCACCCATATTTTCCAAACGCTTTTTCATCCTGTCATTTTTTTCCTGCAATTCATCCAGCGGCGTTGTTGTATTTCTTTCTTCATCAAGAATGGCATCAAGATCAACTTTAAATTCTACACTCAATCTTTCTTTCATGCCGGCAAGCTGCAATTTTAATTCGTTAAGCTTGTCCTTAATTTCATTCAGTAAATGATCTATCTGTTCTTTGGATTTTTGTTTTAAACGCAGCTCGCTTTCTTTTTCATTTAGTGCATTCCTGAAATTATAATATGCCTGGTCGGCTTCATTTAATTTTCTTTCTTCCTCTTCTTTATTTTTCAGCATGGAGATCACTGCTGTTTCTAATTCACTTAGCAGGGCAGCGGTTTCTGTGATGCTTCCTGATGAATCTGCCAATTGTTTATTGCTATTCTCTATCTGCAGCGTAAGATCATTTAGCTGCTTTGTTTTAAAGACCAACTCCTGTTGTAATGCAGTGAGTTTGCTTTGCTGACGGGTTAATACAAGATTGTTTTCGTTGTATAAATTATTAACCGAATTATATTCCTGTTCAGCCGAAACATAATCCTGCTCTGCATTCTGCATTTTGTTTGAGATCTCATCCATCTGTAAATTAAGCTGCTCAAATTCAGTTCTTGTAGCTGCAATGGATTGGTGATTGCTATCTAATTGCGATTGCAATTCCTGTAATCTTTTAGAACCTGTTTCTTCAGCATAATGAATATTCTCAAGTTTATTCTGAAATGCAAAAACACTGTTGGTAAGAGAATTAATATCCTGTTGTGTTTGGTTGATCGCATTCTCTTTAAGCTCCTGGTTAAAAGCGACCACCTCATTGGAACGTGTACTGATAACAGCTTTCAGATCATTTACAATTTTTTCCTGTTGTGTAATGCCTTCTATAAGCTTCTTAAGATTTTTTGCACGGCCAATTTTTTTTCCTTCAAATAATCCAACACTTCCGCCTGCTAAAAAATATTTTCCTTTTACATACTTACCATGTTTTTCCAACACCACTGCGCCATTACTGTTTTGTAAAGCATCTTCGTTTTCTGCAATAAATACATTGGCTAATAAATAATTTGCAAGACTGCGATATTTTTCATCAACCTCAATAACATTTAATGCAGGAATAGAATTTTGCGGAGCATCAGATTGTAAACCCTGTGCTTCATTCAACTGGTCAAGCAAAAAGAAATTTGCTTTACCTTTTTTGTTGTCATCAAGCAAATGCACAGCCTGCAAGCCTTCCTGAAGATTTTCTACAACATAAAAATTAAGATAAGGTTCTAAAACATTTTCAACAGCCGCACGATATTCTTCATTTACATAAATGATATCCGAAAGGATCGGCGCTGTATGATTCCATCCTTTATTGTTGTGAAGAAACTTCACACTTTCAGGATAGCCTTCCATTGTATCTATAAGACTTTTTAAAAGATCGTGTTCGTTTTTTCTTGCATCAAGCTTCCTGCTTTCTGCAGCAAGCTCCGTCCTTAATTCATCAAGCACAGCCTGTGTTTGCAGGATCTGCTCTTTGGTAAATTCATTATGCTGACGCAATTGCTGCAGGTCAGTTTTCTTTTGTTCAAGCTCCTGCGTTTTTGCTTCCTTATCTTTTTCTAATTGCGTTAATTGATTTTGGCGCAACACTTTTTCTTCTTCTATCTGTGCAATTGTTCTTTGCAAATTGTGAATGGAAGTATCGGCGACAGCAACTTTTTTTTCTGCTTCAAACTGGTTGCGCTGAATGGTTTGATGTCCTTTTCTTAATTCATCAACGGCAGATCTTTTCTCATCAAACACTTTTCTTTTTTCTTCAACACCCGTTTTTAAAGAATCCAATTGAGCTTTCAGTTCGCTTAATTTTATTTCTTCATCTTTTATCTGTTGCTGCGTGAACTGCATGCTTTCATCAATGCCTTTTAGTTGTCCTTCAGCTTTGTTTAAAAAATCCTGCAAACTGTTTTCTCTTTCTTTTAAATGCTGAAGTCGTTGTGCACTCAGGCTTTTCTCACTTTCCTTATTGCGGACGGTATTGTGCAATTCATTAAATGCATGTTGCATTTCCTGCAATTCTTTTTCCTTCTCAATAAAATGAACCTTCTCTTTTTCTATCGCAGCTTCTTCAGTTGCGATATTCGCTTCCAGTTCAATTCGCCTGTCGGTTTCACTGTGCATCTGCTCATTCATATCTTTGTAAGTGATGTTAAAACCTTCCAGTGCGGCCTTTGCCAATTCAATACTTACCTCTTTATATTCTTTTTTTATCTCGTAATATTTCTCTGCTTTTTTTGCCTGGCCTTCTAAAGTTTTTAATTGATTATTTATTTCGAACAGAAGATCTTCTATTCTTGCAAGGTCAAGCTCTGTGGCATCTAATTTTAATTTGGCTTCTTTCTTTCTTGTTTTGTAAATCGAAATTCCGGCAGCCTGTTCAAGCATTTTGCGGCGGCTGTTCTCTTTATCACGGATGATGTCATCAACCATTCCAAGTTCAATGATGGCATAACTATCAGTGCTGATACCGGTATCAAGAAATAAATTATGGATGTCTTTTAGTCGGCAACTAACATCGTTTAAACGATATTCACTTTCGCCGCTTTTATAAAATTTACGGGTTACAGTAACGGTATTAAATTCTGTAGGAAGCAGGTTTCTTGTATTTTCGAAAGTGAGGCTTACTTCTGCAAGTCCGCTGGCACTGCGGTTCTTGGAACCATTAAACACAAGGCTTTCAAGGTTCTCACTTCTTAACTGGCTGATCTTTTGCTCCCCAATTACCCAGCGGATACTATCTACAATGTTGCTTTTACCGCAACCATTGGGACCAATTACGCCGGTTATTCCTTCATCAAAATTTATCGTTGTTTTGTCGGCAAAACTTTTAAAACCTTTTATTTCTAAGCTCTTTAATCTCACAGATTCGGGATTTATTTTAGGGTGGCAAATATATCGTATAAGTTATAAAGAAATATTTGGAAGTATGCGCTAAGTTTTCATAGTTATACACAGCTTTTTCACATGAATTGTTTTGTCTGAACCGTGATTTTTGGGATTATATGATTAATAGGATTAAACGCAGTACATATTTACTGAATTAGCTTAATCAAAATGAATTTTATAGATTTGTTGCCCTGAAATGCTTGCCAGTTAATAGCCCTCCTTCAATACACATTCAGTTTGTCGGGGCAAAAATCTTTTATGAAGAATATAAAGTTGATAGAAGTTCCCAGTGAAATAGGCGCAGGTACCCGTGGTGCAAGCCTTGGTATTGATGCCATTAAAATTGCTGCGCTGGATTTTATGAGCAACTTTTTTGTGCACTTTCCTTCAGAGAAAATTGAAACTGAGAACAGGTTGTTATTTGAACCGATATCATCGCCTTATGCCAAAAGAATTAATGGCGTGCTTGCCATGTACGAGAAAGTAAGCAGGGCTGTAGCTGATACTATGAAAAATAATTTTTTTCCTGTAGTCATCAGCGGAGATCATAGTAATTCCGGTGGTACAATTGCAGGTATAAAAGCTGCGAAACCAAAAAGTAAATTAGGCGTGATATGGATAGATGCGCATGCTGATCTGCATACACCTTACACAACTCCCTCCGGAAATATGCACGGGATGCCGCTTTCGGCAGCCATCAATGAAGACAATGCAGAAAGCAAAGTGCATGAACTTGACGAAAAAACAAAAAAGCAATGGGACCAATTAAAGCAGTTCGGAAAAATTTCTCCAAAAGTTTTACCGGAGGATGTTGTATTTATTTCGTTACGGGATTATGAAAAAGAAGAAAGATTTTTAATTGAGAAGTATGATATGAAGATAGTAACGACGAATGAGATAAGGCGCAAAGGTGCAGAGAATGTTGTGCGATCAGTGCTAAGATATTTAAGTGACTGCACTGATATTTATGTAAGCTTTGATGTTGATTGTTTGGATGCTTCCATTAGCCGTGGCACCGGAACGCCTGTTAGCAATGGTTTGCGGGAAAGAGAAGCCGAAGACCTTGTAAGTAAATTTATGCAGAACAGGAAGATATGCTGCTTTGAAATAACTGAAGTAAACCCAACACTTGATAAAGAAAACCTGATGGCAGAAATTGCTTTTAATATTTTACAGCGAAGTGTGAATGTGCTGATGATGAATTAATGTGTTGTAAGAACAGGTACAATATTTTCTTGTAATTCTCTAAATATTTTTTATGAGCCAGGCATTTGTAAAAGAAAGTGATGAGCAATGGCTGCATGATATTCAGCCTATATTAAATGCTCTCGTTGTTTATCTCACAAGAGAAAATAATGGGGTAAGAGTGTATGAAAAGAAAAACTTTGTGGATAAAAAAGGAAGAGAGATCCACGAAATGAGCAATGGGTTATCTTATTCAAAAGATGACAACAGCAAATGGTACGTTGTGTAATTACAACCCAAACTGATCCCCTTTCTTCTGCCTGTTCTTAGCCAATGCAGGATCAATCTTTATCGCTTCATCACACATGGCAATTCCTTTATCTTTTTGTCCCATTTTTTGAAAAGTGATTCCTGCCATGTACAAGGAGTTAGCATCTTTTGGGTTTAGCTCAAGTAATTTTTGATAATAACTTAAAGCTTCTTCATAATGTTTTGCAGAATATAATGCCTGTGCTATATCATTCAAAAGTTCTTTGTTATTGGGCTTCCTTGATAAAACAATTGTAAGGTTCTTTAATCCATTATCTATTTCACCCGTGTTGATATAAGCGAATCCAAGATTCTCATAATAATCATTTGATTTTGGATAACCTGCATCTCCGGCCATTACAAAATATTTTTTTGCATTGGGAAAGTCGTTTGAATTATATAACTGCAATGCCAGTTCATACATCCATACGCCTTTTGTTGGATCTAATGTAAGTGCCTTCTGGTATTGGCGGATAGCATTTTTATAATCTTCTAATTCAAGATAACTTCTGCCAAGTGTGTAAGTGGCCTCAGCATCATTTGGATTTTTTGAAAGATATTTTTCCAGTCCTGCAACGGCCTTCACATAATCTTCGATCTGGTAACTGCTCATTGCCATTATTCTTTCTGACTCTGGGCAACTCTTACATTTTTGCGCAAGGTCAATAGCTTTTTGAAATTGCCTGTCATTAAAATAAAGTGATGCCAGTTCTTTTATAACTATCGGGTTTTCGGGTTGTAACTGATAGGCTTTTTCAAAATATCCTTTTGCTAAAAATATTTTTCTCATTTCAATATTCACACGTCCGTTCTCAATATATGCATCAATAAAATTGGGATCAAATTGTATGGCTTTATCAAAATATTTTGATGATAGTAAATATCGTTTTGCTATCTCTTCATCAGTGCCTTTTTTAAAATAAAAATGAGCACTATCAGACTGCGAAAAAATTTGCGAAAATGTAAAGATTGCAATAATGGTAAGAAACAGGTTTTTCATAACCGGGGTTTATATTTGGCTTTTTAATAAAACTATTTAAGGATCACACCTCCTAACGCCGGAAGATGGATATTTATTTCAAATATTCGTGACTTTTTATCAACTAATTTAGCATCAATTGAAGGATTTAACACATCGCCTGTTCCCCAGTATTTTTTATCATCGCTGTTATACACTTCTTTCCAGTGAGGTTTGTCTTTTGCATATACTTTCCAATCGTTACGAACTACGGGTGTCATGTTTAAAATAATCAGCATATCGTTATGGCTTCTTTTGCCTTTTCTTCTGTAACAGATCACACTTTCATCCCTGTGATTAAGATCTATCCATTCAAAACCTTTGGGATCAAATTGATGCTCGTACAATGCGGGCTCATTTTTATAAAGATGATTGAGATCTTTTACACATATCCGCAATTTTTTATGCGAATCAAATTGAAGCAGCGACCAGTCAAGTTCGCTTTTATAATTCCATTCGGATGTTTGTGCAAACTCGTTTCCCATAAAAAGAAGTTTAGCACCCGGATGTGTGTACATATATGTATAAAGCAGGCGCAGGTTTGCAAATTTTTGCCAATCATCACCCGGCATTTTGTATATCATCGGCGATTTGCCATGCACCACTTCATCATGACTTAGCGGCAACATAAAATTTTCATCATAAAAATACATCATGCTAAAACTGAATTTATTCTGGTGATCCTTCCTGTAAAGAGGATCCATTTTAAAATAATTCAGCGTATCATGCATCCAGCCCATCATCCATTTCATGCCAAAACCTAAACCACCTGCGTGCGTTGGTTTTGAAACACTAGGCCAGTCAGAAGCTTCTTCTGCGATAGTTTGCACATCAGGAAAATCGCGGTAAATAGTTTCATTAAATTCTTTTATAAAAGCAATGGCTTCAAGGTTTCCGTTGCCGCCAAATTTATTCGGTTCCCACTCGCCTTCTTTGCGTGAATAATCCAAACGCAGAATAGAATTTACGGCATCAACACGAATGCCATCAATGTGAAATTTATCAAACCAAAATCTTGCACTGCTTATCAAAAAAGATTTTACTTCTCCCCTGTCATAATTAAAAATATAGGAGTTCCAATCCTGGTGAAAACCTTTGCGCATATCAGCATACTCATAAGTATGCGTGCCATCAAACATAAATAATCCATGAGCGTCGTGCGGAAAATGCGATGGAACCCAATCGAGAATAACACCAATATCTTCATTGTGAAATGCCTCTATCATTGCCATAAAATCTTCCGGTGAACCAAACCTTGATGTGGGTGCAAAATATCCGGCTCCCTGGTAACCCCAACTTCCATCATAAGGGAATTCCATTACAGGCATTAGTTCTACATGAGTGAAACCCATTTCTTTTACATAAGGAACTAATCGTTTGGATATTTCTTTGTAAGAGTTATACGTTTCTTCATCATTTTTATCCGGCCTCATCCAACTTGCCAAATGAACTTCATAAATACTCCACGGTGATTTAAGAGAATTATTTTTCTTCCGCTTCTTCATCCATTCTTCATCCTTCCAGTCATAATTTAATTGCCATGTTTTAGATGCAGTGTTAGGACGTTGCTCCCAATAGTTTGCATACGGATCTCCCTTGTCTAAATTAACTCCCTTGAAACCGATGATATGATATTTGTATTCTGTGCCTTTGGGAATATTTGGAATAAAACCTTCCCATATTCCGGAACTATCCAACCTTACAAATAAGGGATGCGCATTTTTGTCCCAATTATTAAAATGGCCTATAACACTTACTGCTGTTGCATTTGGCGCCCATACTGAAAAATAAAAACCATCAGTGTTTAATACCTGCACAGCGTGCGATCCAAATTTATTGTACAATGAATAATGCGAACCGTTTTGATAATTGGTTACATCTTCTTCATTAAATAGAGAATAATTCCAAACAGGTTTTGTGCTGTCAACAAAATGGATGTCTTCGTATTTTTTTGATGTTGGCACTTTTAATTTTTAAATTCAAATGCATTATTTGCCGCTCATAAAACTTATTACAATTTGTACGATGGCATTCGTGCTTTAACGTAATTTTAATAATACTGATTTGGCTAATGTAGATAAATTAAATCATCTTGAAACTTTATTCTGCTTTAGCCAAACATCAAACACATCTATGAGGAAATTATTTACTTTATTTACAGCAATATTTATTTTAAGTTTTTCTTCCTTTGCGCAAACAGTAAATGTTTCTGGCTCAGTGACAGACCCAAATGAAAACAGACCAGTACAAAATGCGGTGATCGCATTGCTGACCCCCAAAGATTCTGTTTTATATAAGTTCACCCGAACTGATGCCACCGGCAAATACATTTTTAAAGATGTAAAGCCGGGTGAATATATTTTGATGACCACCCACCCCTACTTTGCTGATCTGATGGACAATATTGTAATTAAGAATGATATTGAAATACCTGAGCTCGCACTTATTTCAAAAGTAAAATTATTACAGGAAGTAATTATAAAAACCGGCAGCCCCATAAAAATAAAAGGAGATACTACTGTTTATACAGCCGATAGTTTTAAAGTAAGCGCTAACGCCAATGTAGAAGAATTGCTTAAAAAATTACCGGGTATACAGGTTGATAAAGATGGTAAGATAAAAGCCATGGGAGAAACAGTGCAAAAAGTATTGGTTGATGGAGAAGAATTTTTTGGTGATGACCCGGGAATGGCTGTTAAAAATTTAAGGGCTGATGCTGTAAAAGAAGTACAGGTGTTTGATAAAAAAAGTGACCAGGCAGAGTTTACCGGAATAGATGATGGCAAAACACAGAAGACCATTAACCTGAAATTAAAGGAAGATAAAAAGACAGGATATTTTGGTAAGATAGATGCCGCAGGAGGATTGATAAAAGGCCTTGATCCGCGGTATAAAAATAATTTAATGTTCAGTACTTTTAAAGGCAAGAGAAAATTCTCGGGTTTTTTATTAGGGGGAAACACAGGACAGGATGGGCTTAGCTGGCAGGATGAACAAAAATATGGAGGCGGTAATGACAACTTTAATATGAGCATGGATGATGATGGAGGAATAATGGTTTCCTATAACGGCACATCTGATGATGAACCTTATTTAGATTCCAGGAACGGATATTTAAAAAGTTTAAATGCAGGAGCACAATACAGTAATAAATGGAATGATAAATACACTTTTAATTTCTCGCCAAAATATAATAACCAGAATTATATAAATCATAAACTAACTTTTACGCAAACACAATTAGGTGATTCTGTATTAAATGAAAATTCGGATGTTGCCACAAATATCAACAGGTATAATATTAAGAACAGGGCAAGCATTGATGTAAAGATGGATTCAATGAACAGCTTTAAACTTACCGCCAATGCTAATTCTTATCATACCAATAGTGACGAAACACGAAATGCTGTAAGCACAGGAAACACGGGTACTTTAAAGAATAGCAGCAACAGGTTTTTACAAACCAATAGTGATAAAAGTGCGCTTTCAGGAAATTTAATTTTTAAACACAAGTTTAAAAAATTAAGAAGAACATTATCAATAACTGCTGACTGGAACACACTTAATACACAAGGAAAAAATTTCCTGAACTCAACTAACAAGTCATATCATAATGGCGTCATTTCCACAACACAGTTTATAAATCAAATGAAGGATTATGATATGTCAACTAAAAATTTATCTACAAAAATTACTTATACTGAACCTTTGAGCAAAGCATATTCTTTAGAACTCGGTTATCAGCTTGCACTCAATAATGGAAACAATGATCAGGTAACTTATAGCTACACACCTGCATCGGGCAAATATGATTTTGCTGTTGATTCTCTAACTAACCAGTTCAAACAAAATATTATACAGAATATTCCTTCTGCTAAAATAAATTTTGCCAATAAGAAATTAAAAATGAATGTGGGCGTAGGTTTTGGGTTTACCAATTTTGACCTGAAGGATATTACATTCAATAAAGATTATAAAAGAAATTATGTAAACTCTTATCCAACTGCAAACATCGTTTACACTTACAAATCAAACCATAGCATCCGGATCTATTACAATGGCAGTACTACACAGCCTACCGTAAACCAATTACAGCCATTACGCAACAACAATGATTATTTTAATCAAACCATTGGTAACCCTGATCTAAAACCTTCTTTTTCAAATTCAGTAAACATATCGCATAACGGATATAATTTTATTAAAGATGTTTACACATATGAATCATTTAACGTAAGGGCTACGAGTAACTTAATTACTTATAGCCGTACAATAAATAGTGATTCAGGAAAAACTATTTCTCAGCCTATCAATACAAGCGGAAATCTTTCAATGAATTTTTATGGTGGCACAGGATTTAAAATTAAAAAGATCGACATGCGTGTCAATTTTAATCCACATTTCTC
>DATCOF010000095.1:0-9074 GCA_036564845.1 Chitinophagaceae bacterium
AATTAATCTTACCACCCCTGCGATCTATGAAAAGTATCCTGATGTTTTTTTATTGAGTAATGCAGATCATGAAGAATTATTTCAACTGATAAAAAGTATTTCTTACCCAAACAATAAAACAAAACATCTTATTGGTATGGCGAAGATGGTTGTTGAAAAATTTAATGGCGTAATACCAATGACGGTTGATGAACTAACACAACTTCCCGGCGTTGGAAGAAAGACTGCAAACGTAATAACCTCTGTAATTGATGACCAGCCAAACATTGCTGTAGACACTCATGTATTCAGGGTTTCAGCAAGAATTGGTTTAGTATCAAATTCCAAAACTCCTTTGGAAACAGAAAAGCAATTGGTAAAAAATACGCCTGAAGAATATCTTGCGAGAATGCATCACTGGCTCATCTTGCATGGAAGATATATTTGTGTTGCAAGAAGACCTAAGTGCGAAATGTGCGGACTACGACCTGTTTGCAGGTATTATCAGAAAGTTGTTTTAAAAGAAAATTTGGTGGAGAGGATTAAGGAGTGATTGTGTAAACCAAGAATTACTTATGTTCAGTACTATCTACCAGTTTAAGAAATCCACTCTTAATTGATTTACTTGGCAGTTCATTCATTCTATATCCCTTTACAGGTAGACCCTGATCATCTATAAAAAAAAGAGTGTCTTTAACCACTCTAATATTTTTTAAAATTCCTTTAGATTCTGGAAGATAAATTATTAGGTCTTGATTAATAATTCGATAAGGATACGAAGCAGAACGATTGTAATAATAAATAGAGTCTTTTTTAAAATCCCATACAGGACTATCTTCTCCCAATCCTCCCCATTGTCCAATCAAATCATTTTTTAAGCTGTCTTCATGTGTTAACTTATTTGTTGATTGAGTTTGTTCACTACAACTAACAAGTAAAATGGTAATTAAGAGGAATATAATTTTCATAATTTCTTTTAGCAACAACTTAGTACATCACAACATCTTCTTCACCTCATCCACTATCTCATGTTTTGTAAATGGAACTCCCATTATTTTATGATAGCCTTTTGCATCCACTAAATATTGGTCACGGATAATTTTTATAAGCTGGCCATTATTTAATTCAGGAATTAAAACGTGTTCAAAGTTTTTAATAATGTCTCCAAGATTTTTTGGAAATGGCCGCACATAACGAAGATGCGCATGTGAAACTTCGTGGCCTTCTGCGAGCAGATCTACAACAGCGCTCTTTATTGCGCCATAAGTGCTTCCCCATCCGAGCACTAATACTTTTCCTTTTTCAGGACCATTGTCTAACTTTTGTTCAGGAATATATTCAGCGATCTTATCAACTTTCTCCTGCCTGATCTTTACCATCAGCTGGTGGTTCTCTGGGTCGTAAGAAATATTGCCGGTAATATTTTGTTTTTCCAATCCGCCTACTCTATGCTCTAATCCTGCAGTGCCGGGTATTGCCCAGGGACGAACTAATTTTTCATCTCTTAAATAAGGCTGAAAAGTTTCTTCAAGATGCCCAAGTTCTGTTTTAAAATTTACTTCAATTGCAGGCAACTCATCGCTTGTAGGAAAGCGCCATGGCTCAGCGCCATTGGCAATATATCCATCACTTAAAAATATTACCGGCGTCATGTGCTGCACTGCAATCCTTGCTGCTTCGTACACTGCGCTGAAACAATCGCTTGGTGTTGATGCAGAAATTATCGGCATAGGGCATTCACCATTTCTTCCATAGTATGATTGCAACAGATCGCTTTGTTCTGTCTTGGTTGGCAAGCCTGTAGAAGGACCGCCACGCTGAATATTACAAATAACCAAAGGGATTTCAAGCATCACTGCAAGCCCCATCGCTTCTGCTTTTAATGCCATGCCCGGACCGCTTGTAGATGTTACGCCGAGGCTTCCGCCATAGGCTGCACCTATTACAGATGTGATGGCTGCGATCTCATCTTCTGCCTGGAAAGTTTTTACACCAAATGCTTTGTGGCGGCTAAGCTCATGCAAAATATCGCTTGCAGGTGTGATAGGATATGACCCTAAAAATAATGGCAGCCCGCTTTTTTGCGATGCAGCGATCAAACCATAAGACACAGCCTGGTTACCCATGATGCTGCGATAAATGCCTGATGGCATTTTTGCTTTTTCAACAGTGTATCTTGTTGTAAAAGTTTCTGTGGTATCACCAAAATTATATCCCGCCTGTAAAACTTTTATGTTGCTGTTTAATATGGCTTCCTTCTTGCCAAACTTTTCTTTTAAAAATTGCATTGTGTTATCAAGGCTGCGGTTATACATCCAATACAAAAATCCAAGTACAAACATATTCTTTGCACGGTCCTTTTCTTTTGTACCCATTTCAAAATCCTTCAGTGCCTCTCTTGTCATTTTTGTTACATCCAGCTTTATCACTTCATAGCCATCCAAACTTCCATTTTCTAAAGGATTAACGCCATCAGGATAATTGGCAAGCCGCAAATTTTTCGCATCAAAGCCATCCACATTAACGATGATCTTACCATCTCTTTTTAAAACTTTTAAATTTGTTTTTAACGCTGCGGCATTCATGGCAACCAATACATCGCATTCATCACCGGGGGTAAATATCCTGTCGCTCGAAAATCTTAGCTGAAAGCCGGAAACCCCCGGCAGCGTGCCTTGTGGCGCTCTTATCTCTGCAGGAAAATCCGGAAATGTTGCCAGGTCGATGCCAAGCATTGCGGTATTATTTGTGAACTGGCTGCCTGTTAGCTGCATCCCATCGCCGGAGTCACCGGCAAATTTTATCACAACATCATTTAAAACTTCTTCTTTAGTTTTCATATTGAACAATTGTTACAAATTTAAAAAGATATGGCGGGTAAAAGCAATTTTGTTTTTGATGAATCTTAGGTTTAGAAATTATTTCATTAGAGTATAAAAAATAATTAACTATAGATTTACCAAATCCGTAATCTAAGAATAACAATTTATCTTAATTTTAAAATCTAAATTTTAATAAAATGGCACTGTTTAAATCAGGCAATCCGGCTTTATCAGAAAAGAATTTTCAAAACACAGTTGTTGTTGATCCTTCCCAGTCTATGACTGTTAGAGGAACATTGAACAAATTCGGATTTTTATTTTTAATGGTGATGGGCACCGCTTTTTATTCCTGGAAAGAATTTAATACAGGCGGCAATGTTGTACCATTAATATGGACAGGCTTAATAGGCGGGCTTATCGTAGCGTTTGTAATAATTTTTAAAAAAGAATGGGCGCCGTATTTGGCGCCGTTATATGCATTGCTTGAAGGTTTATTTTTAGGCGCCATCTCTGCTATTTATAATAATGCTTTTGGCGCAAAAGCTCCGGACCTAATCATGAATGCTGTTGGATTAACTTTCGGTACTGCTATCGCCATGTATCTTTTATACACTTTTAAAATTATAAAGGTTACGCAAAAATTTAAAGCAATAATTCTTACCGCAACTGCAGGAATTGCAATATTCTATTTCATTACTATGATATTGGGAATGTTCAACATCAACGTTTCATTTCTTTCGCAGGGAACTACGTTTGGAATTTTGTTCTCGCTATTTGTTGTAGCCATTGCAGCGCTTAATCTTATTTTAGATTTTGACATGATACAAAAAGGCGCCGAAGCCGGTGCACCAAAGTACATGGAATGGTATGGCGCATTTGGTTTGCTGGTAACTATCGTTTGGCTGTATCTTGAAATTTTGCGTTTGCTTTCAAAGCTTGCAAGCAGGAACAGTTAATTGTATTGTCTGAACTTGAATTTGTCTGAACCTTGATTTATGGGATTAAAAGATTAGTGGAATTGAGGTTTGCTTTTTCTAAAATTTTCTTAAATAGAAGAACATTTTTTTAAAATTATTAATCTATTAAATCTACCCAAATCATGATTCAGATAATCTACCCAAATCATGGTTCAGAATACTTATAAAATCCTCCCCCCGTCTTTCTTCCAAGGTTTCCGTTTTTTACTTTTTCAATTTGAAGAGAAGAGGGTTTAAATCTTTCTGTGTGATTAAAGGCATCATACATGCTTTGTGATACAGAAAGATTTATATCTATGCCGATAAGATCCATGAGTTTGAATGGCCCCATTTTAAAACCGGATGCTTCCATGATCGCATCTACATTTTCAAATGTTGCTATTCCCTGTTCAACAATTTTCATGGCTTCCAAATAATAATGACGGGCAACACGGTTCACGATAAAGCCCGGAGCATCTTTGCAGATAACGGGAGATTTGCCCATTTGTTTACACAGGTCATAAATTGTTTGTGCAACTTCATTATCCGTTTGCTCTCCTTTTACAACCTCTATCAACTTCATTAAATAAGCAGGGTTAAAAAAATGCATTCCAACAACTCTTTGGGGATTCACAATATTTTTTTGAATATCAGAAATGGAAAGTGATGAGGTGTTGGTTGCAAAAATAGTTTCGGTATTATTTATTTCTGCAAGCTGGTTGAACAAAGAAACTTTGGCATCGGGCTTTTCGAGGATAGCTTCAATTATAACATTGGCTTTGCAATCATTAATATCTTTTACAAATTTTATTCTGTTGTAAATATTTTCTTTTTCTTCGGCAGAATTTTTTTCTTTATCAACTAAGTATTGAAGATTTTTTTGAATACTTGTTTTTGCTTTTTCAAGAACAACTTCATTTACATCAAACAAAATTGTATCAAATCCGCTTTGCGCTGATACCTGCGCAATACCGCTTCCCATTGTTCCTGCGCCGCAAATGCAAATTGTAGTAGTTATTTTATTCAATTTATTTATTTTTAGGAAGCATAATTTTAATAATATCAGGAGGTGGCTTTAACTTATGAGGAAATGATGACATAGGGATTTGGGAAATGAAAGTTATACTATCAATCTTATTTAAAGATATTTTTTTGTACAAATCGGCAACCCAATAAACAAAACTTCTTATGGTATCAGGTAAACTTGCTTCTTGTGCACTAATTATTTTTTGTGCACGACTGCTATCCTCAAACATTATTTGTAGAGACTGATCATCATTGGAATGGTTGTATACTGAATCTAATATTTGGTATTTTAAGCTTTTCGTTTTTGCATTAATTAAATCCCATAAAGTATCTGAAATTTTTCCTTTAAAATAACCAGTGGGAATATTATTTCTTTTGGCGAACTCTAATCCAGCGAAATAAAAACTTAAGCTATCATCAATATAAGTAATTGTAGAAGGGCAGGTTCCATAACAATCTCCAGTTGTAATGATAATTTTATGTAATTCAGTTTTTACCTTTTCATTTTTTACCGAAGAACAGGAAATTATAATGGAAAATAAAAAGAATAAGGCTAATGTTTTTAGTTGCATCAGTTAGTTTTTATTGAGATGCATATTAAAAATTATTCCATAACCTCATTTGTTTTACACAATGCTTTTTTTCTTACTTCAAAGCTCATTTAAAATGATTTGGCTGATCGACTTTTTATTTTCCCCCTGGATGCTAATTTAGCCTGGTACATTCCTTTTGCAACAGACATGATTGCATCTCTGTGTGTACAATCTTTCTTTACAGAAACAAAATCAAAATTCTTTAGCAAGTCTAAAAAAAATTTGTATTTTTTTTCTTCAACTTCAAGAATAATTTCTTTCATATTCAAATTTAATAAAAAGCTTTTTAACTACACCGCACCCGTAAACTGTTTCAAAAACTTAAGATTATTCTCACTGAATAACCGCAGATCTTTTATCTGGTATTTAAGCATGGTAATTCTTTCTATGCCCATACCAAAAGCAAAGCCTGAATATTTATTGCTGTCTATCCCGCAATTCTCCAACAATTTTGGATGCGCCATTCCGCAGCCAAGTATCTCTACCCAACCGGTGTGTTTGCAAATGTTACATCCAGCACCACCACAGATAAGGCAACTGATATCCATCTCTGCACTTGGCTCTGTAAAAGGAAAATAAGAGGGACGAAAACGAACTTTCACATCCTGACCAAACATTTCCTGCACAAAGAAATAAAGTGTTTGTTTAAGATCAGCGAACGAAACATTTTCAGCAATGTATAAACCTTCTACCTGGTGAAAAAAACAGTGCGCCCTTGCACTAATGGTTTCATTGCGGTAAACTCTTCCCGGGCAAATAATTCTTATCGGTAATTTTCCTTTTTCCATTTCACGTACCTGTACGTTGCTGGTATGTGTACGCAGCATCCAGTCAGGGTTTTGAGAAATGTAAAATGTATCCTGCATATCTCTTGCAGGATGATCTTCGGGAAGATTTAGCGCAGTAAAATTATGCCAGTCATCTTCTATCTCCGGCCCTTCAGCAACTGCAAAACCGAGACGCTGAAAAATAGAAATGATTTTATTTTTTACAATACTAATTGGATGACGGCTTCCTAAAGGCAGATCATCGCCAGGCAATGTAAGATCGATTGAGTTGTCAGTTGCCGGTTGACTGTTATCAGTTGACTGCTTTAATTCTTCGTATTTATTTTCTGCAAAAATTTTAAAGTCGTTAAGCACCTGTCCAAATTCACGCTTCTTTTCATTAGGCACATTTTTCATTTCCCCCATCACACTTTTTACCAATCCTTTTGTTCCTAAATATTTTATACGAAAAGTTTCTGCAGCATCTTTCTCTGCTGAAAATTCTGCAATCTCTTTTTTGTAATTCTCTATCTGTTGTAATAAGTGATCCATAACTGCAAAAGTAAGCGAGACAAATCAGAAACCCGCCTACCGGCAGGCAGGTCTAATAAAAATCATAAATCAGCAATTTTATTTTAGGTTTGTTGCAAATTATATAAATAAGAAATGTACGATCTGCATGAATTTTTAGAGCCCATAAACCCTGCGTCCTTCAATGATGATATGGGATATAATGATGGACAATTGGCAAATTTTATTTCAGCCTACGAAGACGAACTGCCCGATCTTGAAGAAACAGATATTGTTCTTGTAGGTATAAACGGGCATGAAACCATGAAGGAGAATGATGCTGCAAATGCGATCAGAAAACAATTTTACCAATTGCATTATTGGCATACTGATATACAAATTGCAGACATTGGAAACATAAAATCCGGCGCAACCATTAATGATACGTATGCTGCGGTGAGAACCGTTTTGGTTGAATTATTAAGGATGAAGAAAACGGTGGTTCTTCTTGGAGGAAGCCATGATATTACTTTAGCCCAATATGGTGCGTATAAAGAGTTGCGGCAAATTATTGAAGCAAGTGTTATTGATGCTACCATCGATCTGAAAAGTGAATCGAGAGTAAGAAGTGAAAAATTTTTAATGGAAATGCTTACCGGTGAGCCCAACTTTGTAAAGCATTATAACCATATCGGCTTTCAAAGTTATTTTGTTCATCCACGCATGTTGGAAACGATGGACAAACTGCGCTTTGATTGTTACCGCGTTGGCATGGCAAAAGAAAGCATCGAAGAAATGGAGCCTGTTATACGCAATTCAAATCTGTTAAGCTTTGATATTTCTGCAATAAAATCAGGCGATGCGCCGGCAAATAATTGCAGTCCTAATGGGTTTAGCGGAGAAGAAGCATGCATGCTTACACGCTTTGCAGGCATGAGTACTGCACTTAGTTCGATTGGCTTTTATGGGTTTGATCCTGCAAATGATGTGAATGAATTAACGGCTAAACAGATCTCTCAAATGCTCTGGTATTTTGTGGATGGAAAAAGCCGCAGCAAACAGGAAGCAATACCTGAAGACAAACATAATTTTAATGAGTACCATACGGCGTTTACTGACATGGACACAACTTTTTTACAAAGCAAAAAAACCGGCAGATGGTGGATGCAGCTTCCTGATAAAAAATTGATAGCATGCAGTTATAAAGATTATGTAAATGCAAGCAATAATGAAATTCCTGAAAGATGGCTAAGGGCGCAGGAAAGAGGATGATGGTGAATTGTCAATAGTCAATGGTCAATAAGTCATCAACAGACGGAACGACAAATTAATAACTGATGCTGAAAGGTAAAAACATAATGTCTGGATTTTTTCGATGCCCGGCCTCCCTCTCTGTAGGAGAGGGAACGAGGGTGAGGTTTCTTATTTTTCTTTTCTTATTTACAGGCTGCTCTGTTTCAAAGCAAATTTCAAAACAAGCTCATACATTTTTATTGCAGGATTCTTCGCTGATAAACGGCCAGATCGGTATTAGCATTTATGAAAGCGCTACAGGAAAATATTGGTACAATTACCAGGCTGAAAAATATTTTGTACCTGCAAGCAACACAAAACTTTTTTCAATGTATGCAGGCTTAAAATATTTAGGAGATAGCTTAACTACGTTTAAATACTTCGAAGATCAAAATTCAATTACCATCGACCCCATGGGCGATCCCACTTTTCTTCACCCTGATTATAAAAACCAAAGAGCATTTAATTTCTTAAAACAAAAAAAGAAACCGGTTGTAATTATCGATAACAGGTGGAAAGAAAATGCGCTCGGCTTTGGCTGGTCGTGGGATGATTATACCAGCAGTGATATGGTTGAAAGAAGCACGTTTCCCATTTATGGAAATCTTATAAAATGGACACAGGTAAAAGATAAGCCTGCAGAAAGCAGCCAGGAAGGCAATCTTGTTTTTTCTGAACCGGATGTAAACCTGTCTGCCGAACAGGCAGGCTGGAAAGTAAATTTTAGTGCTGATACAAACAGGAATAATTTTTCAGTTGATCGCCAACGTGAGGAAAATATTTATGAAATTACTTTTGGCAAAGAAAGAAGAAGGGAAATTGAGATTCCATTTGTAACCAAAGGAGTGGCAACTGTTGCAGAACTATTAAAAGATACATTGAATGTTCCGGTCTCCATCACAACTTTACTGATGCATAATAATTTTAAACCGGTGCATTCCCAACCTGTTGATTCACTCTTCACCATTATGATGCATCGCAGCGATAATTTTTTTGCTGAACAAACATTACTAATGGCAAGCAATGAAAAGTTAGGCTATATGAGCGACAGGAAAATGATAGACACACTTTTAAAAACTGATTTGAAAGATATTCCTCAAAAACCAAGATGGGTAGATGGCAGCGGAC
>DATCOF010000096.1:0-3037 GCA_036564845.1 Chitinophagaceae bacterium
CTTCAACTGGATTTTTTTGTCCTGAAAATATCAGGTCTAATTCAAAGTCAAAGTCCTTAGTTTCTTTACTCATTAATGTATGATGTTTTTATAGTTGCGAAATGTCGCCCCAAAATGACGCACAACGTTTGTATTTATGCAATTACACGCAACTCCGGTTTTTTCAACTCCTTCATTTTCAATAACCATAAGCTTCGTTTTTTGTATTGCTGAGTTGCGTAAAGCCAGTTAGCAGCCTAAAGTAATATTTTTATTTAGTTCATCCAAAACATTTATAAATAGAGACCGTTGCAAAACGCACACCAACGTCTCCGGGCTTAATTTTTTTTTTTTAATTTCAGTTTGTCATCAAATCTGTTCTCATTGAGCTTTTAATTTTTTATCAGGAGCTTTTTTGCTCCTTTTTTACCCCATTACCTTGCTAATAAATTTGCATTGGACATAACTATCCCTGGAGAACGATATAAATTGTATGCAATTGCTTCCATCAGGTGCTGCGTATGTGTTTTTTCTTTTCCTACGTATCTGGCTATCCCCGTTTTAAACCAGCGGGTTATTCCTCCAAATGTCCTTTCTACCTTGAATCTTGTTTTACTAACTATTTTATTAAACCTAACCTGATGGTTTGTAAGTGATTTATTTCTTACTGCCTTGTACATAATCCCATCTTTTAGCCCATTGGATGTAAGATATTTACGATTGCTGATGCTGCTATATCCCTTATCAGCCCTAACCCTTGAGCCTTTTTTAATACCAGCTTTTTCTATCACATCTTCTAAATGGACAATGTCACTTTCGTTTGCTGCTGTTGTTACAACTGCCGTTACCAGCCCCTGATCATCGGTAGCAATATGTTTTTTATAACCGTAGCGTAATCTGCCTGCTTTCTTTATCCAGGCAGCTTGTGTATCTACATGGCTTTGTATTTTTACGGCAAGCAATGTTGTTGTCTGCGTTACTGTTTGTTCTTCGGCGGTAGTAGTTTTGTTACTGGTCGCATTTGGTTCTTTTCTATCTTCTACTATTTCATATTCTTTTTTGCCTCTTGGTTTACGTGGACTATCAGTAATACTTGCATCTACAATTGCACCTTTTTTTAATAGTATTCCCTTTTGTTCGAGCTGCCTGTTAATATTGCACATCAGTTTTTCATATCCCTTCTTAGTTGTCAATTCGGTTCTAAACCTGCTCAATACAGTATTATCGGGTACATCATCTTCTAAGGTTAAACCAACAAATTTCATAAAGCTTAAAGAGTCATTTATTTTCTCTTCTACCTCATAATCACTCAACCCATACCATGTTTGCAATAGCGACATTTTAAATAGAAGCAAACCGCTATAAGAAGGACGACCAGCGACACTAACCCCTTTTGAGTAGTATTTTTTAAGTTCCAACTCAATAGAAGACCAGTCTAATAGAGCATTCATCTGATCAAAAAATGTACTTTTTAGCTTTCGCTTAGCTATTGCGATGGATGAAAAACTCATTTGATATGTATTCTTTTGCATACCTAAATATACAAAATACTTTCTAATTAATTGACTGACAATATGTTATGACATAATTGCTTTGCAACGGTCTCAAATATTTATTAATATTTCTTTTATGCTTCGGGCGGCATAATTAAAAAAAATACATATTCATTTCTTCTGCTACACAATATTTTATCCTTTTTAGTTGTTATATAAAAAATCTTTAATTAATTTATATGATTTTGAAACCAACAACCAAAAACAAACCGCCGGAAGCACTTTCCGCCTTGTTTACCAAAAGAGAAAAGATGGTGGTGATCCTTGCCTGCCAGCAGTTTTCTAACAAGGAAATTGCCGGCATGATGCACCGCAGTGTGCGCACCATAGAATGCCATAAGAAAAACATGATGCAAAAAACCGGCTCCCGCAATATGGTCGGCATTGTAATGTATGCCGTAAAAAGTAAAATTTTTCTCCCTGCCCTTTTAGGGTTTGTCTCCTTTATGGAGTGGCTGGCATCAATAGCTGATAACTCATTTTATATTTTGCTGCAGCAATAGCACTATCCTCCCCCACCTTCCGCAGCAGGCAAAAAAAAAGAATGACCGTTTTCCACGTCATTCTTACTTATCCTTTAAAAAAAAAGGGCCGCTGTCTTGCTCTCAACGGCCTGGTAATACAAAATCCTATTGTACTACACGGCTGATAGCATCGCTATACACCAATTGATTGTAAGAGCCAATAACCGCTACACGGCACCAGTATTTTTTGGCGGGGTCCAGGTTCTTTAAGATGTACTTACAACTGGTAGAAAATTCCTGCTTCCACTCGCTCTCAGCAGTGAGCGGGTCGGGAGTGTATTGGTGCACATAGCCTTTAGCGCCCTTTACCGCCGTTACTTTTACTACCAGCTCTCCGGGATTAAGGCCGTCAGTCACCTGCAGATTTTCCGGCTTTGACAGCGAAGAAGCCTCTCCGTCTTTGCCCATTGGAAAATTAGTGCTCACGAGTTGCGCCCTGTCACCATTGGCAGTAGCCATTACAGAGTTGGCAAGCTGACCAAGCAGGTCGGAAAGTGTTTGGCGCGCCTGGTTTTTGATGGCAATCTCATTTTTACCCCTCGTTTGCGTCGAAGCCTTCAGGGCATCGCTGTAGGCAGTTACCGCGGCGTTAATTTCGGTAAGAGCGGGCAATGGAGTTAGAAAATACGGATTGTCGAACATCGAAGCGTAAATACTCTGCGCCAGGTTTTCAAAGCCGGCATCAGTGAAGACATCAAAACCAATAACAATTTTAGGTTTTTTCATCACAATATTTGTTAGTTAAAAATACCTGCTTTTACACAGGGTGGTTCGTTATGAACACGGGGCAAAACAACTGCTTTAATCCATACCCCGCAATCCGTATTAACACCTATTGTGTATCATTAGCGTCCTAAAGATAAAAATAATAGTTCTTTGAAATATTGATATTAAAGCGTTTCAGAAGATTTAGTATTCAAACGATTTGAATTTATCCTAAGTTAAATTGATGGATGAATACAGGTAAATATGTTTTTGCTC
>DATCOF010000097.1:0-1709 GCA_036564845.1 Chitinophagaceae bacterium
TAGCTACGCATGTTTTGTTTCTCGATTATTAATTTTTAATTACGAATATTTTTATCATTAATTTTTGATATAACGAATCTATAACTTTTTTTTTCCTTTTTTTCAAAAAAAATTACGCAATCGTTTGAAATCCTTATTCAATCGTTTGAAATATTTTGCAAAATCTGCCGTAATTGTTCGATTGTTAGTAATACCTAAATTAATCTTACTTATTCTCAGATAACCCTCAAAACTTTTTAGTAAATCTTTGGAAATAATAATGCTTTTTATACCTGTATTGGTTTTTCCTGGTTTTCCCCTCCCAATTAATTATTTCCTTATTGGATGTTATTGGCCCATGAATAGCAAATAGCAAAAGGAAGCCTATCGTTTGTATTTATAGCTTTCCAATTTACTGATAAGATGTTTTACTTTTTAGTCAGTCAAAAGCCAAATAAGTAGTTTACAGTGCAAACAATCCTTCAAAAATTGGTGTCAGTTATCTTTTGGTATTACATTTTAATCTTAAAAACGAATCAATTCCGCTTCTATACTATTATTCACCTCTTGAAAACGAACAGTCCTATGTCTAATATCCTTTTGCTGTTTTCAATTCCAAGCTTATAATTTTCCACAGATTCTTTAAAAAGCAGGAAGAGAACTTTTTGCATTGCTTAGATTTTGTATCTAAAGCCTGTAATTCTATTAACTTTAAAACTTATTAATTTCCCAAAGACTTTAATGCTAAATAAGCCATTAACCCCGAACCTGTTTCCAGAGATTGCTCATCAATATTGAATGTGGGTGTATGCAAACCGGATGTTATACCATTAGCTTCATTTCCTACCCCAAGTCTGTAATAACAACCTGGTATCTGTTGCGAATAAAAAGCGAAGTCTTCCGCTGCCATCCATAGGTCAAGATCCACCACCTTATCTTTTCCGAGAAAATTCTCTGCATGATCACACATTTCACGGGTAAGCTCTTCGTCATTAATCAGGACTGGATAACCTTTTCGAATCTCGAAAGTGCACTTTCCTCCCATTCCTTTAACAAATGACACAGCCATTTCCTGCATTCTTTTATGGGCTTCTTCTCTCCAGGCTTCATTCAAAGTCCTGAATGTGCCTTCTATGACCACTTTATCAGGTATTATATTATTAGAGCCATTAGCGATTATTTTTCCAAATGATAATACTGAAGGTATCAGTGGATTAGCCTGCCGACTAACGATCTGCTGTAGGGCTGTAATCATTTGGCAGGTTATTGATACGGGATCTATGGTTAAATGAGGCATAGCTGCATGTCCTCCTTTTCCAATAACGGTAATATATATTTCATCATTGCTTGCCATATAACTCCCTGAACGAAAACCTACTTTTCCAACAGGTAGTTCCGGCATCACATGTTGTCCTAATATAGCTTGTGGTCCGGGATTTTCAAGTACGCCTTCTTTTATCATCAGGCTGGCGCCCCCAGGCAGTTTTTCTTCCCCGGGTTGGAAAATAAATTTAACGGCTCCTGAAAATTTTGTTTTTAAACGGCTTAGAATATTTGCTGTGGCAAGAAGGGAAGAGGTATGTACATCATGTCCGCAGGCGTGCATTACACCAACGTTTTGAGATTTATAGGGTACTGGATTTTCTTCTTCAATTGGTAGAGCATCCATATCAGCCCGTAATGAGACAACCTGTCCTGAAACTTCTTTTGTTCCCGTAAGTAATGCGACG
>DATCOF010000098.1:0-24170 GCA_036564845.1 Chitinophagaceae bacterium
CAAGGCTCTTCTTACCTTGGTTATATGTCAATAAAATATAAATATTCCGATGTTTACTCCACGTATTCCTGCACTTTCACCTGTTATCAATAAGCATTATAAAGATTTGTAAATTGGGTTTATAATAATTCAAAGAGTAAGCAGGCATCGGGGTTTCACGCAGGAAAATAATGATTGTAAAAAATGCTGTGAAAACCCCGATGAGAAAAAAATAAATTATATTAAGAAAGCTGTTTGTTTTTCATTTTCAAATTATAATAAAGCCACGTGCCTCGGGTGCCAAAGAAGATTGCTGCAGCTAAAGCAATTAAATTACCGACAATAAATGGAAGGAAATAAGGCAGTACAAATGTTGGTATAAGCACAAGGAGTGCATACTGCCAAAGCCCTTTGGTAAAACACCATACCCAGCTAAAGAAAAAAGCCCACCAATTCCATTTCCCCTTATAGGATTCATTTGAACTGATAATCTTTTCAAATTCTGCCCTATAATAATTATCTGTAACGAAATTTAATGCATTAGGCGATGCAGTATTCGCCTGCGAATTAAAGGTGGATTGAGATATATTAGGTTGAGGATAGCCTGGCTGAGGATAACCATTATTTTGTTGAGGATAGCCGTTGCCGGATTGGGGCTGGGTTACATTCGCTTGAGGAAGACGAGGAGGTAGAGGGGGGCTTTGAGATACATTATCAACCGCACCATTAATGTCAGTAAAATTTATCCAACTTTGCAAGCCTTCTTTCCAAACAAGCGTACTCGGATTAATGGAATTTTGATTAACTAAAACGTTTAATTCCTCTTGGCTTACCGGACCTTTTTGTTCATTGTTTAGAGAATACCACCAGATTTTTTGTTCCATAAAGTGTATTAATTGATTAAGAAATAAATTTATTTTCCAATACCACTAATTTTGGAGCGATTTGCAAAATTTAATTGTATTAATAAAATTCAAAAGTCCAGAGAATGCAGAAAATGCAGTTTGTTTTAGTCGAATAGACCTTAAAAATACACCTGTGCTATTTATCTCCTATATTTAAAAATAAACAATAATTAATGAGGGGGGCAATAAAAAATAAAATTGAGTAAAGAGCACCCAACCTGCTTACAAGAAAACAAAGCCTCCAGCAATATCTGCAAAATATACAGCTGCTCTCCTATTTTCCATTTGAAATTTATGTAGCAATGTTTCTCAGCGGGGTTTTCATTTCCATTAATAAATAAGCTAACAATTAATAAATATCAGGAAATGAAACCCCGATGGGAAAATAAAATATAAATATTCCGATGTTTACTCCACGTATTCCTGCACTTTCACCTGTTATCAATAAGCATTATAAAGATTTGTAAATTGGGGTTATAATAATTCAAAGAGTAAGCAGGCATCGGGGTTTCACGCAGGAAAATAATGATTGTAAAAAATGCTGTGAAAACCCCGATGAGAAAATATGATTTAATGGAAATGAAAACCCCGATGAGAAATCTGCTTTTGCCCTGTGATAAAAAAGTTTCGTGATCCATGATGCTCTAATTTTTAGCTAATGAAAAATTAAATGTCGCTCCTTCGTTCACGCTTCCTTCTGCCCATACTCTCCCATTGTGTTTGGCAATAACTCTTTGAACTATCGCCAGACCTACTCCTGTTCCTTCAAAATCTTTCTCTGAATGCAAACGCTGGAACACACCAAATAATTTATTTGCATATTGCATATCGAAACCGGCCCCATTATCTTTTATTGAAAAAATAGTTTCACCGTTATTTTCTTCCGAAAATATTTCCACAACAGGATTTTCTTTCTTTGAAGAGTATTTAACTGCATTTGAAATAAGGTTGAACATCACCTGGTGCAGCAAACTATAATCAGCTATCACTTTATGCAGGTTGCCAATCTTTATTTCCGCGCAATGTTTAACTGATTTATTCAAATCAAAAAGTACGCCTTCTGTAAGCTCATTCATATCAATCCCTGTCTTCCGCATCTCTTTACGCCCAAGCTTTGAGAAGGCAAGCAAATCATCTATTAGCATTCCCATTTTTATTGCATTATAATTGAGGGTTTCAATTATGCGTTTTCCTTCATCATCTAATTTAGAACCGTAATCTTCCTTAAGTATTTGCGAAAAACCACTCATAGCACGGAGGGGTGCACGTAGATCGTGAGAAATAGAATAGGAAAACGCCTCTAATTCTTTATTAACTTCTTGCAACTGAGCAGTTCGCTGAATTACTTTTTGCTCTAGTTCTTCGTTTAGCTTTTTGACTTCTTCTTCGGCTTTCTTTCTTTCTTTCAGCAATAGTTGCTTCTAATCCTTTGATCAACATATTCAAGCAGACCGCACAGATCATACTCAGTGTTATAAGATTAGACGAAACAGCAATCCAGGAACCTACCGTGTAATTATTGAAAAATGTTGAGTTAAAACCGAAATGGATTAACAACCCAAAAACGACACAAATAATAAGATTAGCTAAAACTGAATAATAAGCTGCTTCTAAAGAAAAAATAACAGTAGTTGTGACTGTAAGTGCCAGCAAATAGAGCATTCCCGGACCCAATTCGCTCAAATAATAAAGAAGAGCAGTAGATAAACAGTAAAGACAGGAAATAAAAATTATTTTTCGAACCCTAAGTGTTAACCTGCGATTAACGGCTATCACTACTAAAATAGTATACACAACCAAGTCAAATATAGCCAGGAAGGGTATCCCGTTCAGAACAGACATGTATTCTCCCAGCACAAATGGTATAAAGGTTATCGGAATCATATAGATAATGATATTGCAAAAAAGTTTATTTCTCCAGTAAGAAATATCTTTCAGAGCATCATTATTATTAGGTATTAAAACTCCTCTTACATATTTTTTGTATGCATTCCACATTATTTTTAGTGGGGTTTTTAATAATTGATTATCCATTTCATTACACCAAAGATATTTTGGTTTTTTTTTAAATTTTTATTAGCAGCTTATAGCCTTTATCAATTAATAAAAGAAAACGCTGTTAATATTAGAACTTAACTTAAAAAAGCAATAATTGCATGTACTCTAATTTATTGTTAATGAAAAATAAAATACCGCTCCTTCGTTCACGCTTCCTTCTGCCCAGACTCTCCCATTGTGTTTGACAATAATTCTTTGAACTATCGCCAGGCCAACTCCTGTTCCTTCAAAATCTTTCTCTGAATGCAAACGCTGGAACACACCAAATAATTTATTTGCATAGTGCATGTCGAAACCGACCCCATTATCTTTTATTGAAAAAATAATTTCACCGTTATTTTCTTCCGAAAATATTTCCACAACAGGATTTTCTTTCTTTGAAGAGTATTTAACAGCATTTGAAATAAGATTGAACATTACCTGGTGAAGCAAACTATAATCAGCAGTTACTTTATGCAGTTTGCCAATTTTTATTTCCGCGCAATGAACAATTGATTTATTCAAATCAAAAAGTACGCCCTCTGCAAGGGCATTCATATCAATCTCTTTCTTCTGCACATCTTTACGCCCAAGCTTTGAGAAAGCAAGCAAATCATCTATTAGCGTTCCCATTTTTACTGCATTATAATTGATGTTTTCAATTATGCGTTTTCCTTCATCATCTAATTTAGAACCGTAATCTTCCTTAAGTATTTGCGAAAAACCACTCATAGCACGAAGCGGAGCCCGCAAATCGTGGGATATAGAATAACTGAATGCTTCAAGTTCTTTGTTTAGTGCTTGCAATTGGTACTCGGCATCTTTTCGCTGGGTTATATCCGATCTGATGGCAATATATTGATAGGGTTTGCCCTCTTCATCCAAAAAAGGAACAATGGTAGTATCTAACCAAAAAATGGATCCATCTTTGGCTTTGTTTTTTACTTCTCCTCTCCATGTTTTACCATTAGCAATAGTTTCCCATAAATCGTGAAAGAATTCTTTAGGGTGGTAATCTGAATTAATAATGCGATGATCCTGTCCAATCAATTCCTCTCTGCTGTATTTTGAAAAAGTACAGAAATTATTGTTAACCTCCTTTATTATTCCTTTTTCATCAGCAATAGCAACTATCGATGACTCATCCAATGCGTATTTATAATCGGAAATCTGTTTTACTTTTCGCTCCAACTTCTCATTCAACTCATATAAGGCAACCTCCTGTTGATGTTTATCAATAAAAAATTTAACCTTATTAATTAATATTTCAGGCTGAAAAGGTTTTGTTATAAAGCTGAATGCGCCATTTTCATATCCTTTAAAAACATTCAGATTATCTGTATAAACCGCAGAAATAAATATAAAAGGCAGATGCGCTGTTTTTTCTGCTTCACGCAGTATACCCGCCAGTTCATAACCATCCATCTCCGGCATTTGAATATCTAATAATGCCAGGATAAAATCGTGGCGCAGAGTTGCTTTAAGTGCATCATTACCACTTGTTGCTTCTACAAGTTCAATGTCCAGATCTTTAAGAACTTTTCTTAAAGCTTTTAAATTTTCGGGCTTATCGTCTACAATTAATATTTTGGGTTTTGTATTCATAGTTCACAGTTATTAGTTATCGGTTATCAGTTTGTCAGTTATCGGTTGGCAGTCTTCTTTCTCCTTTATTTACTTAACCATACACGCATTAATGATAGCAATTGTTCTACATCAACAGGTTTTGCGATATAATCGTTAGCGCCTGCATCAATACATTTTTGTTTATCATCATTCATAGCTTTTGCTGTGAGCGCAATTACAGGTAAATTCTTATACTTTACTTGTGATCGTATTCGTTTCATCGCTTCATAACCATCCATTTCCGGCATCATAATATCCATCAATACCATATCAATGTCAGCATGTTTATCCAACATCTCCAATGCATTTTTCCCATTTTCTGCCTTTATTATTTCCATTCCGCGTTCTTTTAATATTTTTGATAATGCAAATACATTCCGCATATCATCATCTACCAATAATATTTTTTTCGAATGAAAAACAGCTTCTTTATCATACAAATTATTGATGATAACTTGTTTTGATTCCGGTAAATTACTAATCGTCCTGTGAAGGAAAAGAGCGGTTTCATCTAACAATCGCTCTTCCGATTTTACACCTTTAATGATAATGCTTTCCGCATATTTTTCCAGTTCGCTATTTTCTTTTTTTGTAAGCTCCTTGCCTGTGTAAATAATAATAGGCGGCATGTTATGTTCTTTTAAATTCTCCAGTTTATAGATAAGGTCAAATCCGGTCATGTCGGGTAAGCCAATATCCAGTATAATGCAATCGATTTTATTATCCTGATATAAAGCAAGTGCATCTTTACCGGTTCCAGCCTCAAAACATTTCACATCCCCATTCCCAATAAGTTTCCGCATAGCTTTCCTGGCATTTTCATTATCTTCAATAATGAGCAGGTTTTTCATTTTTCTGCTGATGAAATTTTCAATTCTGTTAAATGCTTCCTCCAGATCATTTTTATTTACCGGTTTCATCAAATACTCAATAGCGCCTTCTTTTATCGGTTCCAGCGAACGTTCATTTGCCGAAATAATATGCACCGGTATATGCCTTATGGATGGATTTGTTTTTAATTCAAGCAACACTTTATGTCCATTGATACCTGGTAGTTCCATATCAAGAATAATTGCCTGAGGTTTGTATTTTGCTGCAAGCAATAAACCATCTTCTCCGGTTGCTGCCGCCAAACATTTGAATCCTTTTTTGTTGGCTTGCTTTAAAAGTACAGAAGCAAATTTCAGATCGTCTTCAATGATGAGTACTATTTTATCATCTTTAGTTATGGCATTTCTGTCATCTTCAATGGAAGGATAATTCACATATTTTGTATCGTTTTCATCCTGATGGATATTGGAATGAGGTTTATACAAAACCTCCTCTTTTAATGTGTTTGTTCTTAGAGGTTCTTGTTCCTGATGTATTTCCAGAGGAATAATGATTGAAAAAGTAGATCCTTCGTTTAATTTGCTGCTTAATTTTATTTCAGCTCCTAATAATTTTGCAAGTTCACGTGAAATGGAAAGACCTAAACCCGTACCGCCATATTTTCTGGAAGTGCCGCCATCTGCTTGTTGAAAAGCTTCAAATATGGCCATTTGTTTATCTTCCTGTATTCCAATACCTGTATCGGTTACGGAGATGATTACACTGCTTTCCGTATATCGGTCAATACTTATGTTTACACTTCCTTTTTCAGTGAATTTTATGGCATTGGATAAAAGATTTTTCAATATCTGATTCAAACGCTGTGAATCGGTGCGGATGGATTCGGGCAATTCTTTACTCAGTTTTGAAGTCAGCTTCAATCCTTTTTGTTCAGCCTGATGTTTAAAATTACGGAGAAGCTCATCTGTAAAATTTCCAAGTGATACTCTTTCAATATTTACCGACATTTGGCCGGCTTCAATCTTGGATAGGTCAAGAACTTCATTAATTAATACCAGCAGATCATGGCCGCTATTATAAATAATTTCGGCACTTTCAACCTGGTCATCATCCAGATTTTTATTTCTATTTTCAGATAAATCTTTTGATAAGATAAGTAAACTATTAAGTGGTGTCCTTAATTCATGCGACATGTTTGCAAGAAATTCTGATTTGTACTTACTGCTTATTTCTAATTGCTTTGTTTTTTGTTCAATATCATATTTTGCTGATTCAACTTCCTGGTTTTTTATTTCCAATGACTGGGTTTGTTCTTCCAGTTCCTCGTTGGTCATTTGCAATTCCTCCTGTTGCTGTTTCAGATTTTGTGTCTGCTCTTCCAGTTCTTCATTTGTTTGTTTCAACTCTTCCTGCTGCATCTGAAGTTCTTCACTCTGAACCTTTGTTTCTTCAAGCAATTCCTGTATTTGTTTTCTTGCAATGGCGGAATTAACACTTATAGCAATACTTTCCATAGAAGCATTGATGAACTCTTTTTCCGTTTCGGTAAAATCGGTAAGTCGGCCCATTTCTATTACGCCCAATGTTTTACCCTCAAACAAAAAAGGAGTAATGAGCAATTGTTTTGGTTTGGTATTCAGAACAGATGAAGTGATTCGTATTTGTTCTTCTGATATATCAGTTAAAGAGATTTGTTTTTGTTCCCGTGCTGCCTGACCAATCAGCCCTTCATTTAATGTAAATTTTTCTTTAATATCTTTAGGCGATGTAAAAGCGTATTGTCCGTTAAGTTCCAGTGAATTGTCTTTAGTATTAAACAGGTAAACCGCTCCAATGTTTGCTTTCAGGTAAGCGCATAAAAAACTAATTGTATTACTTGCCAGTTCTTCTATACTTTGGTCTCCAACTAATTTTTCATTGAGTTGATTTTGACCTCCGGTCAACCAATTGTGTTTTTCGTTTGCCTCAGTTGTTTCGCGCAGTGAGCGAGTCATTTTCTTTAACGCGTTGCCTAAAGTATCTTTGTCCGAACGTGGTATTATATCAACTTCATAATCTCCGGAAGCAACATTGTTTGCACTTTCAGTTACCTCACGGAAGCTTTCATTTACACTTATCAGTGAATTGAATATTGGCTTTAATTCATCATTCGTATTGTCTTCCAGTTTATCATTTGTAAACTCACGACTGGCAATTTTTTCAGCTTCTTTTGCTATTACTGAAATACGTTTGGTAATACTTTGAATGATCCAGTAAGAAATAAGGATCGCTAATATAATGCCTGCAATTATTAAAGCTATAATAAAATTTAAGGCAGCATTGTAATTGGCATTGTTTTCTATTTTATCATTCTCCATGCTCTTTTCATTCTTATCGATAAGTCGGTTTAATTGTTTAAAAACAACAGCCCTTACTTTAACCCCTTGTTCAATAGAAATTTTAAATGCTTCTTCATCATTATTCTTCAGCGCTAATGAGATGATGTTATTGAGATCGGGTTTATAATCGCTCCAGGTGTTTTCAAATTCCTTCAGAATAACTTTTCCTTTTTCATCCGCCAATTCCTCCAACTCCGTTGTTTTTTTATCAATAGTTTCCAATGCTTTGTAAATACTTTCTTTGTACAAATCTTTTTGAACAAGGTCTTTATGCATGATAATGTTCTTTTCATGGCGGGCAACATCCAATACCCCAATCATCAATTCATTGGAGAGGGTTATTCTTTTTGATGATACATCTACAATATTCAATAACCGCTGGTTGGATTCGGAAAATTTACTGGTCATAAAAAATGCCGTAGAGATGAGTAACGCTAAAATGATAATGTAACCTCCAAGTAATTTACTTTTGATCGTTAAGTTCATAGGGACTTGTATTTTTGTTTGTCAATTTTTATTAGCAACTCTGTTATATCCTCCAGTGATAAAATATAATCCGGTTTAATAGCAGCAATAGCTGATGCAGGCATATAAGATGATTCAGCTGTTTCCGGATTTTGAATGATGGCTAAACCACCGCATTCCTTTATTCGTTTTATACCTTTTGTTCCGTCATTATTGGAGCCTGTAAGTACTACTCCAATCAATTTGTTATTATATGCTTCGGCAGCCGACTCAAAAAGTACATCAATTGATGGCCGTGCAAAATTCACGCGTTCATCTATAGTTAGAGAAAAGGTTTTATCTCTCTCGATCATCAAATGATAATTAGGTGGAGCAATATAAATATTGCCAGGTTCAATTTTTTCCTTTTCATCTGCTTCTTTTATATGGAGCTTGCTTTTATCATTTAAAAGTTTTATCCATTGGTTATCGGAACGTGGACTGATATGCTGTACTATTACAATTGGTAAACTGAATCCTGCAGGCAATAAAGAAAACAAAATTTTCATTGCATTCATACCGCCTGAAGAAACTCCTATAACGATTGCTTCGTAATTCATTTATTAATATTTCTTTTTAAATATTCGTTGTTTGTTATCCAACTCGGTATACTTATCATACACATCTGTAAATCGTAAACTTTCTTTAGATCCCAAACATAAAATGCCGCCATTAGTCAGACTATTATAAAAAAGTTTTTGCACTTTATCCTGTAAGTTTTTATCAAAATAAATAAGCACATTTCTGCATAATATCAAGTGTACCTCAGCAAACACACTATCAGTAACCAGATTATGATTTGCCCAAACAATATTTTTTTTCAATGATTGCTTCATGATCACGTTATCATAATTGGAAGTGTAATAACTTGAAAAAGATTCTTTTCCTCCCGACAATTGATAATTAGTAGTGTATTCTTTAATCATTCCGTTCGAAAAAATTCCTTCTTTTGCTTTGTTCAATGCTTGTTGATTAAAATCTGTAGCATAGATGGTTGTCCTGTCATACAATCCTTCTTCCTGCATAAGAATCGCCATTGAATATGCTTCTTCGCCAGTAGCACAGCCAGCATGCCATATTTTAATAAAAGGGTATGTTTTTAAAATAGGAATAACATTTTCTCTTAATGACTTATAAAAGCCGGGGTCACGAAACATTTCGGTTACCGTTATGGATAGGTCCTGCAAAAGTGTGGAAGCAAATGTTTTATTTTTCAAAACCCTGGATTGCATTTGAGAAATATCCTCTAATCCCGCCATCGCCATCCTGTTCATGATCCTGCGCCTGATATGTGCTTGAGAATACTGCCTAAAATCATAGCCGTATTTCTGATAAATAGCTTCCAGTAATAATGAAATTTCCAGTTCTGATGTGTTTTTATATCTCATTTTGCAAAGTAAATTTTCTATTTTTCTTTCTGTTGTTTGTTATATTATCAAGATCCGCTTAAAGTATAAGGAAAGAAAAGTCAAAAAATTAGTTTGCCTCGCCAGCACGAAACCCACGATTTGAAACCAAGCTGGGTATTCCACTCAACATGACCACTGAAGTCCGCGTCAACCTGACCACTTGTTTTGAAGTACGTGCAGCAGCTGTTTTGCATCTGTAATTGATTAGATGTTGGTAAACTTATTACTAACAAATCTATGAAATTATTGCCAACAATAAAATCAGCATGAGCAAGCTCAGATAAATCTTCGCCGTTGAACAACGGCGGGGAAAATACTTCTACCCTTTTATTTTTTATCCTGAACAATAAAATTCCTGCGTTCTGTTTGCTCATTTCCTTTTAAAGTAATTTAACATTTTTGCACCCTGCTATTTATAGTTCAACAATATCTTTTAAATGCTTTACTTGTTGTTAAAGTAGTTTTTGTCAACATCTTCAATTTTAAATTTGCCGTATAATCTACACATAAAAACACCCTTTATGCAACTTAAAATTAATCGATTATTACCGGTTATCATTTTTGCTGTAAGTGCAGTAACCGCTTGTAAAAAAACGCAGGATGTAGCAGCTACAACAACCCCCACTCCAACACCGGTTGCGGTGACGACGGATCCGGAAAAAATAAAAGACTCAACATTGCTTTATTCAAAAGATGTTTATTTATGGTACAACCAGATACCATCAACTTTTGATGCAAGAAGTTTTGCTGATCCCGTAGCCATCATGACGGCTATCCGTCAATACAGTATTGAGCCCGGCTTTAGCGCTGCCGTTGATCGCTGGAGCTTTGCTATGAAGAAAACAGATTGGGATAATTTAAGCGGAGGCCTTGGAACAACTTTTGGAACAACAAGCGCAACCAATGGTGATTTTGGCCTTGGAGTATTTTTTAATATAGAAGGAGATCTGAGAGTTAAGTCTGTTGAAAAAGAATCACCATCAGGTTTAGCTGGAGTACGACGCGGTTGGAGGATAACAAAAATTAATGGCAGCACAAATATTACAACATCAAACGCATCAGTTATTGTTGATGCAGTTTACAACAGTACCCAATCGACATTTACTTTTATAAAACCTGATGGCAACAGTGTTGATATTATTTTAACTACTGCACATTACCAGGAGCACCCGGTTTATCTTGATACAGTGTACACAGTAAATTCTAAAAAAACAGGCTACCTCGTATTTAATTCTTTTCTTGGTGATACAACAGAAATTTATAGCGAGTTCAATCGTGTGTTCAACAAGTTCGCATCACAAAATGTTAGTGATGTTGTAATTGATCTGAGATATAATGGTGGCGGATATGTTTCTGTTCAGGAGAAGCTTGCAGATTATCTTGTATCATCATCATCCAATAATAATCTTATGATGAAGGAGCAATACAACGATAAAAATTCAGCATACAATTCCTCTACCTACTTCAAAAAACTTGGATCATTAAATCTTAGCAGGATATTTTTTATTGTCACCAGCGGCACGGCTTCTGCAAGTGAATTGCTGATAAATAATTTAAAGCCTTACATGGATGTAAAATTAATTGGCCCTACCAACACACATGGTAAGCCTGTTGGCTTCTTCCCTATCCCAGTTGGCGACTGGTATATTTTCCCTGTCTCTTTCCGTTCTACAAATGCAAACGGCAATGGAAATTATTTCAGTGGTTTTGCTCCCGATTCAAAAGTGAATGACGGCTTAACTAAAGATTGGGGAGATATTACTGAATTATGTTTGGCAAGTGTAATTAAATATATTAACAGCGGAGCATTCAGGCTTTCAACAGAAACCTTCCAGGATCAATTGCCAGAGGTTAAACAAAGCAATTTAATTTTAGATGAACCCTCTTTTAAAGGAACTATTTCTACAGGAAGAACGTTTAAATAAGATAAAGGCTATCCATTTAGAATTCTCTGGTTTTCTTAGTACATTTATTATTAAATAAAAAACAGCTTGAAAATGCAACTGAAAAACAAAAAGTATTTATTGATATTGGCTATGGCTATGAGCATTTTTGCCTCGTGCCAAAAAGGAATAAAAGATACTTCTCCTACACCAATAGTATCCGCAGATGATAACGTAAAGGACTCTGTACTCTTAGTTACCAAGGAACTTTATTTATGGTACAGCCAAATTCCGTCTACATTCAATCCAGGAAGTTACGCAGACCCTTCGGCTATCATGACTGCTATCCGGCAATATAGTATAGAACCTGGTTTTACTGGGTCAGTAGATCGTTGGAGTTTTGCAATGAGACAAGCTGATTATAACAATTTAAGTAATGGAATTTCAGGAGATTTTGGAATAGGTGCAGGTTTTGTTTCATCGACTGATCTAAGAGTAAGCTCTGTACAAAAAGCATCCCCCGCAGGATTGGCAAGTATTCACAGGGGCTGGCAAATTATTAAAGTAAACGGAAGCACGAGTATTACTACATCCTCTACAGATATAGATTTTCTTAACAATGCAATTTTCAACAGCCAAAGTACAGCATTTACTTTCCGTAAGCCGGATGGCAGCACAGTAGATATAACTTTAAACGTTGCTTCGTACCAGGAACACCCTGTTTTTATAGATACTGTTTATTCAATTAGTAGCAAAAAGATTGGTTACATGGGCTTTAGTTCCTTTCTTGGCGATACTACCGAAATATCTAATGAATTTAATCGGGTTTTCAACCGCTTTAGTGCAGCTGGAGTTAATGATGTAATAATTGACCTGCGTTATAATGGCGGAGGCTATGTGTCAATAGCACAACAGCTCAGCAATTACCTGGCACCTTCATCAGCAAACGGGCAATTGATGATGAGCCAAAAATATAATGATAAATATTCGCAATATAATACCTCTGCAAATTTTGTAAAGGCAGGCTCACTAAACCTAACCCGGATCTTTTTTATTGTTGGTGCCGGAACTGCTTCTGCAAGTGAACTAACCATCAATAACCTTAAACCGTATATGGATGTTGAATTGGTAGGTCAAACTACGCATGGTAAACCGGTAGCATTCTTTCCTTATCCTGTTGGCGACTGGTACATATTTCCGGTTTCTATCCGCAGCACCAACAAAAATGGCGATGGCAATTACTTTAACGGATTTACTCCTAACTCACAGGTTAGTGACGGAATCACAAAAGATTGGGGAGATATTACTGAAACAAGTTTGGCAAGTGCTATAAAATATATTACAACAGGATCGTACAGACTTCAGGCTGATCAAATATATGTAGAGCAACCTGAAGTGAAAAGTAGTAATATCATTTTAAATGAGCATAATTTTAAAGGAACAATTATAAAGAATAAAATATTTAAATAAAATAGATTGTATAAAATATAAGTCCCGTTTTTTTAGCGGGACTTTTTTATTTTGAATCCTTTTTAGTTTTCTTCTTGTATTTTGATCTTTTATATTTCTGTTTTACAGCCGGTGTTTTTGAGATCACTTTTGCAGGAGCTGTTTTAATTCCGGTTGAATCTGAAATAGTTTTTTTCTGGATGAGTACATCGGCTTTGGCTGCCCTGTCTTTGGTATTTTTATCTTTTGCAAGCTTGTCGATATTGTCTTTAATTGTTTGCGAAGAAGCACTCATGCTGATCATACTTGCTGCAAATAGTAAACTTAAAATTTTCTTTTTCATTGCGTATAATTTGTCTTTATAAATGTAAGACTCATGTTGTCCCAAAAAAGTTTCATAAGAAAAATAATATTATGAAATATTTAGAGAAGGGTCTTTAATTATTTATTTGAAAGATGAAACTGTTGAAGTAATTTTTATGTATAGCACGAAGGATATTGGGGAAGACCGCGTGGCAACAGGTACACATGGAACAGAGGACGCTGGAGCAGATAATTTTTGATTAGGTAGAAGATGACTTTAATCCGCAAAGGCAGAGAGATTAAGGAATACAAACTTTTGGAAAGTTTTAAAACTTTCCAAAAGTTCCGAAGAACATATTTTGTCAAGCTTAAAAAACAAATATAATAATTAAGCTACCTTTAAAGTCAAACTTATAAATATCCACAAGTAAATTCACGAATGCGAAAATTTAAATAGTTAATATTATTTTCTTCTTAACTTAATTCTTCTAATCATTTTTTTTTCAATAATTGTCCAAAGTGGATAGTTTTTTCTGAATGGAAAAGTAACGGAATACAAACTTTCGGAAAGTTTTAAAACTTTCCAAAAGTTCCGAAGAAAGAAAACGACAATCAATAATTTTTAGCAGCTATAATTTCTTCTGTACACCGGCTGCCTGATGGAAGCGAATACCACGCTGAAGATTTGTGCAAAGGTTTTGCGGCGGAGTAGCAGCGTACCTGCCTACCGGCAGGCAGGCAGCAGGGACAAATGCTGACAAAAGTTCTACTGCTCACAGCCCCGCCTTATCTTTGCAAACTATGGAAGAAAAAAGCTTAAACTTTATCGAGGAAATTATTGAAGAGGATCTGAAGAGCGGGAAATACAAAAACATCGTTACACGTTTTCCGCCGGAACCCAACGGCTATCTGCACATGGGGCATGCTACCACCATTTGCCTAAACTTCGGGCTTACCAAAAAGTTTGGCGGCTATACTAACCTTCGCTTTGATGATACCAACCCTGTTACAGAAGAAACCGAATATGTTGACAGCATTAAGGATGATGTGCGCTGGCTGGGCTTTGAGTGGAAGAATGAACATTATGCGTCGGATTATTTTGATACGTTGTATGAATTTGCGGTAAAGCTTATAAACAAAGGGTTTGCTTATGTGGATGACAGCAGCAGCGAGGTAATGGCTAAAGAAAAAGGTACGCCTACAGAGCCGGGTGTTGAAAATAAATTTAGCAACCGCAGCATTGCAGAGAACCTGCAACTGTTTGAAGAAATGAAAGCAGGAAAATTTTTGGATGGTGAAAGAGTGCTGCGTGCAAAAATAGATATGCAGCATGTGAACATGCTGATGAGAGATCCCATCATTTATCGCATTAAACATACACACCATCACCGCACAGGAGACAAGTGGTGCATTTACCCGATGTATGATTTTGCACACGGGCAAAGCGATGCCATTGAAGAGATCACACACAGCATTTGCACGCTGGAGTTTGTTCCCCACCGTGAGCTGTACGACTGGTTCATAGAGAAACTTGAAATATTTCCCAGCAGGCAATATGAATTTGCAAGACGCAATTTGAGTTACACCGTTATGAGCAAGCGCAAGCTTTTGCAATTAGTAAATGAAAATCATGTTACCGGCTGGGATGACCCGAGAATGCCTACCATAACGGCTTACAGAAGACGCGGCTATACGCCTGAAAGCATAAGAGATTTCTGCGACAGGGTTGGCATTGCAAAGAGAGAGAATGTTGCTGACTTAAGTCTGCTGGAATTTTGTGTTCGGGAAGACCTTAATAAAAAAGCACTGAGGAGGATGGTGGTGTTTGATCCGCTGAAAGTTGTTATCACTAACTACACAAATGAAGAAGAGCTTTTGGAAATTGATGACAATCCTACAGACGAAAAAAATGATGTAAGAAAAGTTCCGTTCAGCAAAGAGTTATACATAGAGCAGGAAGATTTTATGGAAAACCCTCCGAAGAAATTCTTTAGATTATTTCCGGGTGGAATGGTGAGATTAAAAGGCGCTTACATTATTAAATGTGATGAAGTAATAAAAGATGATGCAGGAAATATTACAGAGCTGCATTGTTCTTACATTTCTGAAAGCCATAGTGGCAATGATTCTTCCGGCATTAAAGTAAAAGGAACTATTCATTGGGTAAGTATACCTCATGCTGAAACTGCAGAACTGCGTTTGTACGACAGGCTCTTTAAAGTTGAAGACCCGCAAAGTGAAGAAGGTGATTTTAAAGATTACATCAATCCTGATTCATTGCAAATAATAACTGCATACATGGAGCCATCATTAAAAGATGCGCAACTAAATACGCCTTATCAATTTATCCGCAAAGGATATTTTTGTTTGGATAAAGATTCAACAAAAGACAAATTAGTGTTTAACAGAACGGTGACGTTGAAGGATGGGTGGAAATCGAGCCTCCTCTAAATCTCTCCCCGAAGGGTGAGACTTCCTAACGCACATTATGGCCGTTACTAAAAATTTAAAAGTCATAAACTAATTCAATCATAAACATCATTCTATAATGAACGGCTCTGTGAGTTAGCAAGCTCCTCCACCGGAGGGGTTTGGGGAGGTTTCATATCCGGGAAAATAGCAGCAATCAAAATAACAACACAACATCCCATCATTAAATAAATTCCTGTTTTTTTATCAGGGCAATAAGCCTCATAACACGAAGTAAAAAGTATGTAAGTTTTGATTGCATAACCAACCGTTAGTGCCGCAAGAAATAAATGCACCCGTTTAGCCCAAATTTTTTTGAGCAAAATTAAAACTGCAGAGATAACAGCACAGGCAGAAAGAAACTTTCCCGGCTTACCATAATGATTTTGATAAGAAAAAAAACCGGTGAATGTTTTATTAATATCGGCGTGATATGTCCACGGCAGGAAACATGCAACGATCAAAAGCGTACATGCAGCAATCCCAAACCATTTTAAAATCTTTAACGTCATAATTTAAAAAATACTCCCGATAAATATCGGGAGATTTTGTTGAGGTCCCGACCGGATTCGAACCGATGTAGAAGCTTTTGCAGAGCTCTGCCTAGCCACTCGGCCACGGGACCTTTTTAATGGTCGCAAAAATAAACAAATTAAAACACTAATTAAAACGAATTACTGCAAATTAATTCATGAAATAAAATGATTTTTTATTTGCGTTTTAGAACTATCATTTGTATACAAAATATTGGTTTTTTTATAATTCGTGTAATTAGTTGAAATTTGTGTTCCAAAAAAAATTAGAGAATGCAAAAAATTGCTGAATCGGAACTTATTATTAACCCCCGCGGTGCGATATATCATCTTGATGCAAGGCCAGAAGAAATAGCACACACCATTATTACAGTCGGCGATCCGAATCGTGTAAAAGAAGTGAGCAAACATTTTGATACCATAGAATACAAACTTTCTCATCGTGAGTTCAATACGCATACAGGGTATATCGGCAAAAAAAGGATAAGCGTTGTAAGTACCGGTATTGGCCCCGATAACATCGATATTGTATTAAATGAACTGGATGCGTTGGTAAATATTGATTTTGAAACAAGAACGATAAAACCGGAACTTACCTCATTAAATATTTTTAGGTTTGGCACTTCGGGTTCTTTGCAAAGTGAAATTCCGGTAGATAGTTTTGTTGCCGGCACTCACGGCCTTGGCCTGGATAACCTGATGAATTTTTATCGATCGGAAAATAATGAAGAAGAAAAACAGATCATCCATGCTTTTAAAACGCATACGCAGCTAACCTCCGGCAATGTTGTGCCATACATCTTTATGGCGAGTGCTTCTCTTTTAAAACATTTTGTAAAAGATTATTACCAGGGCATAACCGTTACCTGTCCCGGTTTTTATGGCCCGCAGGGAAGGATATTGCGCCTTGGCCTTGCCTACCCTCAACTGGTAGATCTGCTTTCAACTTTTCGTTTCGGCAATCACCGCATCTCTAATTTTGAGATGGAAAGTTCAGCAATTTATGGGCTAGGAAAAACGTTAGGTCATCATTGCATCAGCCTGAACGCTATTGTTGCCAACCGTATCAGCAAACAATTTTCAAAAGATGGTGCATTGGCAGTAGAGAATTTAATTAAACGATCATTAAAAATAATTGCAGACTCAAATATTTAAAAAATGAAAACTGAATTTTATAAATACCAGGGAACAGGAAATGATTTTATTTTACTGGATAACAGAACCAACATTTATGATCTTACACAAAAGCAGGTTGCCTTTATGTGCGACAGGCACTTTGGAATTGGCGCTGACGGGCTTATGCTTTTAAATCTTAAAGAAGGTTTTGATTTTGAAATGAAATATTATAATGCAGACGGGGCAGAAGGAAGCATGTGTGGAAATGGAGGCAGGTGTATGGTTAAGTTTGCCAATAAAATGGGGATACGCAAAAGTAAATATCATTTTATTGCCGAGGATGGCGAACATAAAGCTGACATTGACATGAATGACCTGGTAAGATTAAGAATGAAGGATGTAAATTATATTGAGGTTCATTCCAATTATTTTATTTTAAATACAGGATCACCGCATTATGTAAAACATATCAGGAATTTAGCCGAGATGGATGTAAAAACCGGAGGAAGAATGATCCGCTATAGTAAGGAATTTGAGAAAGAAGGTGTTAATGTAAATTTTATCGAAACAATGGAAGGAGACAAAATTTATGTTCGTACTTATGAGCGTGGTGTGGAAGATGAAACGCTTAGCTGCGGTACAGGTGTAACCGCTGCTGCTTTGGTCTCTGCTCATAATGACAATGGATTTAACCGCGTTGAAGTTAAAACTCACGGCGGAAATTTAAGTGTCGAGTTTGATAAAACAGACGATAATCATTTTGAAAATATATTCCTTATTGGCCCCGCAGAATTTGTTTTTAAAGGAGAGATGGAAGTGCAGTGAAAAGTTGAAAAGCAGGACAATTCTAAACCCTAAACCCCGTTCATGTTCAACGTCCGTGTATATGGAATTTTAATCAATGATAAAAAGCAGGTATTGCTAAGTGATGAATTTATCCGCGGCAATTATTATACAAAATTTCCCGGTGGCGGATTGGAACCCGGAGAAGGAACAAGAGATTGTTTAAAAAGAGAATTCATGGAAGAGATGAATTTAAAAGTAGAAATTGGCGACCATATTTATACAACAGATTTCTATCAGCAAAGCGCTTTTAATCCCGAACACCAGATCATCTCAATTTATTATTACGCAAAAGCATTAGAGCCAATAATCAAAACATTAAGAACAAAAGAATTTGATTTTGATGAAAGAGAATTAAGCATCTATGCTAAAGAAAATGAAATAGAAACCTTCCGCTTTATTGACTGGGCTTCATTCTCTGCAGACAGTGTAACATTGCCCATTGATAAATTTGTTGTCAATCTTCTGAAGGGATATTGCTGAATAAATAATGTCATTGGTCATTAAGTCATTTGTCAATAGGTGATTATTTTTATTTATTGACCTATTGACAAATGCCCCATTGACTCAGCCGGCAGTTGGAATATTTTCAAACCCATCACTCTCCTGTCCCATTGCCGCAAGTTTCATTTGACGTGCTTTTTCTTTCCCAACATACTTTTCAATCCGGTGTTCTACAAAATAAATTACAGGCGTTAATATTATTGCCATTACAGATTTGTAGGCATAGTTAACCAAACAAATTGCCAGCACTAATTGCCAGCTCCAATCCTTTCCTAATTTAAATGCAATAAATAAAACAATGAAACTATCAAATAGCTGAGAGATCAGCGTAGAGCCTGTTGCTCTTAGCCAAACTTTTTTCTCACCGGTTATTTTTTTTATTTTATGAAAAACAGTTACATCAATTATCTGGCTAACTAAAAATGCAACAAGGCTTCCTAAGATGATCCACATTCCCTGTCCAAAAATTGAATTGAATGCACTCGGCATATCAGGAACACCACTATCCACGCCGCTCTTTATCCAAAACTCTGCAGGAGGAATTTTTATGGCGAGATAGAACATTAAGAATGCATAACCAATCAAAGCCACAGCAGTGTAGGATATTCTTCTCACTGCTTTGGGTCCGTAATATTCATTTACGATATCTGTCATTACAAATTCCAATGGCCATAGTAATACGCCGCAGGTTAAATTAAAAGCAAGATCTTTTTGTCCGAATAATGTAAAATGGGAAGGATGTAATCCAAATAATTTTTCCAGAGAAAATATTTTACCGCCGATGCACTCTGCAATTAATGCATTGGCAACAAAGAAAGCTGAGAAAATCACAAATAGTTTTGTAGCCTTATCTTTTAAAATATTATGTATCATGTTTGTTGATTTTTATCCATGTGGTCGGTACAGATACCGACCACATGGCAACCGACCACGGAACCGCCACGGTTGGTGTCCTCACCAACCGTTTTACAAGTTCATTTTAATTTTTTAATAAAAAAAGAAATAATAGATCTGCACAATGAGAAATATAAAATTAATAACAGGAAGCAATACAGGTGTGCCCTTTAATTTGCCGCTTATTAAAAATAGAAAATAAAAAATATTCATCAGCAGGTTGATAACAATTGCAGAGTAGCCTAATGTGATGATGAGGTCTTTAAGAAAAGGAACGGGAATAACTTTATCAGGAGCACCATGTCCAGACTTTCTCATTTCCAACCATCTAAAAAAAACAAACAACAGAAAAGCAATGTTGCAGATAAATGTAAATTTTGATAAGAATCTAAATAAACGCATAAGCAGTATTACTGTATAATTATAAAAGCAATATTCTAAAAATTATCCCAAACTATGGCAGTGAAATGCCATATATTATTACAATCACTAAAATAACTTTAAATTGCCGCTCATTACAGAAAAATAATATCTAATGAAGATTGGTTATAAAAAACTGCTGCCACATTTAATTGCTATTGCCACATTCGTGATCGTTTCCATACTGTTTTGCAGACCTGCTTTTGAAGGCAAAGTTTTGCAGCAGCATGATATGGTGAGTTCTGCCGGAATGGCCAAAAATGCATGGGATTATCGTGATAAATTCGGACATTTTCCGTTATGGAATACCAACTTATTCAGTGGAATGCCCAATTACCAGGTGTTAATAGAAGGTCCTCATTTTTTACCCAATTTCAGCAGCATACTTGCACTTGGTTTACCAAGGCCTGCAAACTTTTTTTTCATTGCATGCATTTGCTTTTACCTGCTATGCATTGCTTTTCGCTGCAATCCTTTTGTTGCCATTTTTGGTGCACTCGCATTTGCGTATTCAACATACGATCCCGTTATCATAAGTGCCGGCCACGAAACAAAAATGATGGCCATTGCATACGCGCCAGCTTTGCTTGCAGGGCTAGTATGGTTGTATGAAAAAAAATATTGGATCGGTCTTGCTGTTACAACATTCTTTGCTACGATGGAAGTAACGTCAAATCATCCGCAAATAAATTATTATGTTTTTATTGCTGTCGTGTTTATGACGGTCAGCTACATTATAATGTGGGTGAAAAATAAAGAGTGGAAACACATGGCTATTGCCTTGTCATTGGCAGCTATTGGCGCAATGATCGGAATTTTTAATTCGGGAGTTACGTTTCTTACAACATACGATTATGCAAAGTATACCATGCGTGGAGGTAAAACAATTGAAACCACCGATAAAGGAATTGTTCAAAAGAAAACATCCGGGCTTGATAATGATTATGCTTTTCAATACAGTTTAGGAAAAGGTGAAACGGTAACGCTGATGATGCCAAACTCTTACGGGAGCAGCAGTTCACAAACATTTGATGAAAATTCAAATCTTGTAAAACAGCTTGTTGAAAAAAATATTCCTGAAAACAATGCTGTACAACTTGCCTCCTCTCTTCCTAAATATTGGGGAGGAATTGTAGAAGGCACTTCCGGTGTTGTTTACCTGGGAGCAATAACCTGTTTACTTTTTATTATTGCGTTATTTGTTGTAAGATCGCCGCATAAGTGGTGGATAGCCGCCGCTGTTGTGTTTACGATCTTTATGGCGTGGGGTAAATATTTTCCTGCTTTTAATGAATTTCTTTTTAATACGCTGCCTATGTACAGCAAGTTCCGTGCGCCTTCTATGGCATTGGTTGTTCCGCAGCTTTTGGTTCCCTTGTTGGCAGCACTTTGTTTGCAGCAAATTTTATTTACAGAAAAAACTGAAGAATTTCTCAAAGCTAATTTCAAAAAAATATTATATGCAGTCGGTGGATTGATTGTTCTTATAGGAATTATTTATTTGATGAATGATTATTCCGCACCGGTTGATAAAGATATTATTGCAGCATACAGTAGTGCGCAGGGAGGTGCCGAGACCAGTAGAATGATAATTAGTGGAATGATAGCTGACAGAAAAGAGATGTTCAGCGGAGACCTGTTGCGCCTTCTGGGCTTTGCAGTTCTGGTAGCAGCGCTGTTATATTTAAGAAGTAAAAAAATTATATCATCATTGGTTGTTGTCATAATTCTTATTGTAATAAGTACCGGCGATCTTTTTATCACAGGTAAAAAATATTTGGGAGAAGATAATTACACAGATGCAGATACATACACTGAAACAAATTTTAAACCTACGCAGGCAGATGCATTGATACTGCAGGATAAAGATCCGCATTACCGTGTTTATAATTTAGCGCCTGATCGTTTTAATGAATCTAAAAGTGCATATTATCACCGTTCCATAGGCGGCTATAATGCAGCAAAACTGCGCCTGTACCAGGATCTGATAGAAACACAGCTTTCAAAAAATCCGATGAACATGGCCGTGCTTAATATGCTCGACACAAAATATTTTTTATTTCCTGATCAGCAAACAGGTGTTGTTAATGTACAAAAAAATGACAGCGCTATGGGAGCAGCATGGTTGGTAAAGGAGATTAAAACAGTTAATGGTCCTGTGGAAGAAATAAAAGCCCTTGATAAATTTGATCCTGCACAAACAGCATTTATTGATAAAGCACAAAATGCAAATATTCCGCAGATCACATTTGATTCCACTGCAAAAATTAAATTGACAAAATATAATAATGATGAAGCAGAATATGAGAGCGATACAAGGAGCGATCAGTTCGCTGTGTTCAGTGAAATATATTACAGTGCAGGATGGAATGCATATATTGATGGAAAGAAAATGCCATATTATAAAGTGAATTATTTATTGCGTGGGATGCCCATTCCTGTAGGTCATCGTGTTATCGATTTTAAATTTGAGCCGGTATCATACAAAACAGGTTATACATTGGCTACGATAGGAAATATTTTATTATACCTTTTGCTTATCGGTGGTATTTATATGAGCTTTCGTAAAAAAGAATTGAAGCAGATGTCAGACACTTAAAAAGTGTCTGACACCTTAACTTTCCGTATGGATCTATCAATTATAATAATCAATTATAAATCGGCACATCACGTTCTGGCTTGTATCGAAAGTATTTACAAAGAAACAAGTAAGTATATTTTTGAAATTATAGTTGTTGACAATAACTCTGAAGATGACAGCGAAGCAAAAATCCTTGCTGCGTTCCCAAATATTAAATGGATACAAAGTGGCTACAACGCAGGTTTTGCAAGAGCCAATAACATTGGTATGCGTGCGGCTCATGGTGAATACATTTTAATTCTAAATGCCGATACAATTATTGTAGATAATGCATTAGATAAAACGATCGCTCTTTTTAAAAGTAAAGATGATGCAGTTGCCTGTGGTGTGCAACTTTTAAATACTGACGATACACATCAAATATCAGGCGCCTATTTTAAAAAAGGCGGATTAAATGTTTTATTACCACTACCCTACCTTGGGCGTTTTATAAGATACATGGGTTACAAATTAAAAACAAAAGTTCCCAGCGTTACAGAAGTAGTTGCGGTGCAGGAAGTAGATTGGATCGTCGGCGCTTTTATCATGGTAAAAAAAGATGTGTTGGAAAAAGCAGGAATGTTTGATGAAGATTTTTTTATGTACTCCGAAGAGATAGAATGGTGCAGCCGACTAAGAAAACACGGGAAATTGTATTTGTTTGAAGAACCAAAAGTTATCCATATCGGCGGCGGAACAAGCGGCGATTATTATAACACAGATAACGACAATAGTAAAAACCTCTGGAGCAAAAAAGCAACGCAGATAATTGTTTCAATGCTGCTACGGATAAGAAAACAGTTTGGAGTTTTTTATTTTCTCGTTGTATGTTTTTTCTTCATTATTGAAATACCCATTTTTGTGATCGGTTTATTGAGTGAAAAACTTTTCAGAGGAAAGAATGCCATATACAAATGGGAGAATGTTTCAGGATACTTAAGGAACACAGGTTTCATTGTAAAATATTTTTTCAGGATACTTTTTAATAAACCATTTTTTTACAAAGTTTATTAACGGATGCAGCTATCAATTATCATAATTAATTACAATACTTTTCAGTTGACATGCAATTGCATCCGGTCAATAAAAGAAAAACTGCACGATCTTTCTTATGAAATTATTTTGGTTGACAATGATTCTTCTGAATGTGACCCCAACTTATTTTTAAAACAGTTTCCTGACATCAGGTTGATCATAAGCGCCGAGAATACAGGCTTTACCGGCGGAAACAATATCGGCATTGCAAAAGCAAAAGGAGAATATATTTTATTACTCAACAGCGATACTGAATTAATAAACAACGCTCCAAAAATTTGCTACAATTACATGCAGCAACATCCTGAAGTTGGAATGACAACTGCACAGCTTTCTTACCCCGATGGAAAACTTCAATACAATTGCCGGAGGTTTAGAACGATAGGTTGGGAACTGCTGGAAATATTTCCATTGTATTTATTCTTGCCAAAA
>DATCOF010000099.1:0-4087 GCA_036564845.1 Chitinophagaceae bacterium
CGAAATTTTACAGATTTTAAGCATATCCATTTTTGAAAAAATGCCCATAAATCAACTGTTTCAGCAGACTCAATTACAATATTTCAAAGAGCAAAATTCTAATCAATTGAATTTGTTCGACTTATAATGCAACGCTAATGAATTTATTTATTCCCTTCTCCCAATTCTACTTGTAAATCACTTGTAAATTTTAAATCTGTCTTGTCCTAAAAACCATTTACGCACTGACTATAACCCCTGACTCTCATACCAAACATACGCGGTTATTTATCAAAAATCAGGAACAAAGTGATTTACTAAAATTGTTTAATTTGCCTTAGGTGTCCCAGTTAGGAAGTCAGGAGGTACACAATAATGAAAATGATTATGCCTGGCAACCGGCAGGGCTTGAAGGCACTAAAAGAGTACAGGCTAACACAGGACGAAGGCGGCTCAATATTATTGGCGCAATTAACCCGGTAAGCTTTGAGCCAACCATTATGCTAACAGAAGAAAACTGTTATGCAGAAGTAATTGAAGCATTTTTAGAAGAAATAAAAAAACACTATACAAACGCCACAACCATTTGTATCATTTTAGATAATGCAAGATACCAACGTAGTTATCTTGTACAACAAAAAGCAAAAGCATTAGACATTGAACTTCTATATTTACCACCCTACAGCCCAAACTTAAATCTAATAGAACGACTATGGCGTTACTTTAAAAAAAAGGGTAATGAAGAATAAATATTATGAAACCTATAGTTGTTTTGAAAATGCAGTTGAAACATTTTTCCAGATATTTGATGACAGAATCACCGATATGAAATCTTTATTGAATTTTAAATTCAGAATTATTAAAGCAAGTTAGTATATAACAATAAAAAATATTCCGGCCGGCACGGAAATCCTTGTCGGTTATGGAAAGAGTTATTGGGAGGTGCTGAAAGAAAATAAAGTGGTGTGATGAATTCACCCGTCACCATACATACGTTGCTGCCGCAACGCCGGGCAATGAAGTGCTGAGCCATTTGCCATTGAATTTAATATTAAAGCTTTGTACACTGTTGTTGTCATTTAACACAACGAGAACTTTGGTCCCATCAGCTCGTAAAAAAGCTGCTGAATAAAGGCTTCCGTAATTATCACTGGCTATTCTTATCGAACCCGCAGGAATAAATTTTGAAATTTGAGCCACGATATAATAGCCAACATTCCTGTTAACTGATGAGGCTATGGTAAGTGCGCCCAGGCAGGTGGTGCAACCGCCGGGGGTATGTGGACCAAATGAAGCGTCGTTAGCAAGATTCCATTCCAGCGCTGCTTTGCTGTAATTTCTCATGGAACCGATGATCACATTTTTCATGTGCCATTGAAAGTCGCCGGCGAAGCTTCCTGATGATGCAGTGTATTGCTCAGTAAAATAAATATTTTTTGCAGGCCATGCATTGTGCACCTGCGATAAAGCTGATATATCCCCCGCATATAAATGAAATGCAGAGCCATCAACATACTGCCGTGCTGCTGCATCATTTAAAACATCCAACGGATAATCTGCCCTGTCACAATTATGGTCGTAGGCAATGATCTTAGTGGTGATATTGGCCGCTACAAATGCCGGCCCTAAATTATTTTTTATGAACGTAGCCTCCTGCGCTGCGGTCATCACAAGGCTGGGATTGTTATAGGGATTGAGCGGTTCATTTTGCGGCGTGATGGCATATACAGGTATTCCCTCTGCTTTCATTGCCTGTATGTATTTTACAAAATAATTTGCGTAAGCCTGGTAATATAAAGGATTTAAACTACCGCCAATGGTGCTGTTATTGTCTTTCATCCAAACCGGCGCCGACCATGGCGTTGCAAGCAATTTTATATTTGGATTTATCTGCAGAATTTGTTTTAGGACAGGCATCATTGCAGCTTGGTCTGCGGTAAGATTAAAATTTGCAAGGGTTACATCTGTTTGTCCCGGTGGCATATCATCATATGAATAAACAGTACTGCTAAGATCAGTCGCTCCAATCCCAATTCTTAAAAATGATACACCAATACTGTTATCATTAGATCCAAATATTTCTGTCAATAATGAAGTCCTGTCTGATGCTGACAAACTATAAATAACCGAAGCACTACCTTGTGTAAGTGTGTAACCAAATCCATCAACAGTTTGAAATTTTTGTGTTGAATCAACATTGATATCAGGTAATGAATTTGAAACCATATCAAACGGAAGCGCAGTAGTTTGTTTTGAAAGAAGATTTGTTCTATCTCCTGTTGTGAGCCAATAGCTAATACCGGTAGGGGTTACAGGAGGCGGTGGTGGCGGTGGTGGAGTTATTGGTGTTGTTCCTCCATCATTTGATTTCGCACAACCGGAACTCAGTAAACAGAACACTATTGCAAGAATTAAATTATATTTTGCTTTTAATTTCATCCTGGATTATAATTTTATTTTGCTATTTAATTTTATCATCCTGGATGAAGAGCCGACCATAATATCAAATACGCCATTTTCCATCACCCATTTATTTTCGACATCACTGTAATAATGAAATGCATTTTCATCAAGCAAAAATTTTACCGTTTTTGATTCCCCCGGCTTTAGAAATATTTTATCGAATGCTTTTAATTCTTTTTCAGGTCTTGGTAAAGTGGATTGTTGCTGGTGTACATAAAGCTGTGCAACCTCGGCCCCGCCTACTTTTCCTGTATTTTTTAAACTGAAAGTTACCACTGCACCTTTTCCGTTGGGTGTTACATTTAAATTGGAGTATTCAAAATTGGTATACGAAAGGCCATGACCGAATGCAAACTGTGGCTCCACTTTATAAGTATCATAATAACGGTAACCAACATAAATATCATCATTGTAATTCTCTGTGTTTTTATCACCGGGGTACTCTCCTAATTTATGCGCAGGTTCATCTTCCAGTTTTTTTGGAAAGCTCATGGGCAATTTTCCCGAAGGATTTATATCACCAAAAATAATTTTTGCCAGCGCATTTCCTCCCTCCAAACCGGGATACCATGCCTGCAGAATTGCAGGTGTATTATTAACCCATTGCTGTATATCAATGGCGCCGCCGCCCATTAATACAACAATTGTTTTGGGATTTGCTTTAAGCACGGCTTTAATTAATTCATCCTGCCCGAAAGGCATGTACATATCAGGCTTATCAAAATCTTCGGCATCATAGGCATTGTCGTTCCATACAGAATAATCATAACCATGCGTCCATCCGCCAACAATAATTGCTACATCTGCTTTAGAAGCCGCGTCCACAGCCTGTTTTATAAGATCTGCACTTGCAGTTGCACCTCTTTTTATTTCATAACCCTGAGAGTAAGTGAACCTTACATTTTTACCTGCGATATTTTTTAAACCAGCCAGTGGGGTAATTTCATAAAAGGCTCTTATCTGCGAACTGCCTCCTCCCATCGATTGTTTCCTGTCTGCATTCATACCAATTACAGCGATCGATTTAATCGATGTTTTATTAAGCGGTAAAAGATTTTGTTGACCTGCTTTTTCATTTTTTAATAAAACAATTCCCTCTTCAGCGATCTTTGAAGCGGTTTGCTGGTGCGCCTTTGTATTGTATTCTCCGGGAGTTCTTTTTCCATCTATCATACCGGTTTTAAACATTACGTACAATATTCTTTTTACTTTTTCATCAATGAGATACTCAGGTATTTTTCCTGTTCTTACCAAAGAAACAACTGTATCGCCCATGTAGAATTTTCCGTAATCAGGATTTGGAAGCATGTGCAGATCAGTCCCCATTTCAAGATCGAGCCCGTTCCACAAAGCCTGCATTGTATTATTCACCGCATCCCAATCACTCATCACCATACCTTTAAAACCCCACTCCTTTCTTAATATCTGTGTAAGCAAATAATAATTTTGCGAAGCCCATTGTCCCCTGAATTTATTGTAAGAGCCCATCAGCGTATTTACGCCACCTTCCTGCACTGCTGCTTTAAAGCCCGGTAAATAAATTTCTCTTAGCGCTCTTTCGCTCATTTGCACATCCACTGTATGACGGCGCAATTCCTGGTTGTTGCCGGCATAATGTTTTATACAGGCTGACACTCCCTGGTCC
>DATCOF010000100.1:0-10552 GCA_036564845.1 Chitinophagaceae bacterium
TTCACTTTCTGTATCGGAAAGTAAGCGATGTATGTTTTAGTTGCTTTTTGGTATACTTTTCTTGTTGTTAATTTGGTTACTATTTAAATATTCGTGAAGGTTAGGCCATGGCAATCTTGTATTAAATAAAGGCATGACAGATGTTGTGTAATTTTGTTTCTTAAAAATAGTTCATCAAAATTGTAACCAGGGATATAGTAAAACATACATATTAGCAATGAGCAAAAATTTTCTTCAACATATATTTAATAAGCAACAGCACCTTGAGCAGGTACCGCCTAATAATATTATTTCTGAATGGGCATCCAAACTCATATGCATTTTATATCCTGAACTTTCCTTGTGCAAGTATTCTTCTTTGCTAGCCATTGAAACAGCATTACAGCAAATGGAAATAGAATTGGTGAATATTATGAATGCTACCAAGGCTTGCCATACACGCAATAATGAAAATATAAGCAGAACATTTTTTAATGAACTGCCTGAGTTACACAGAATATTACAAACCGATATACAGGCAATTAACCAGGGAGATCCTGCAGCAAGATCGGAGTTTGAAGTAATACGGGCCTACCCCGGTTTTTATGCGCTTTGTTTTTACCGCATTGCCCATGCATTGCATAAAATGGATGTGCCGTTATTGCCAAGAATTCTTACAGAATTTGCACACAGCAAAACAGGAATTGACATTCATCCGGGCGCACAGATTGGAGAATATTTTATGATAGATCACGGAACCGGAATCGTTATTGGTGAAACTTCGGTAATAGGAAAAAATGTAAAAATGTACCAGGGCGTTACATTAGGTGCATTAAGCATTGCCAAAAGTTTGGCTATGCAAAAGCGTCATCCAACCATTGAGGATAATGTATTGATATATTCCGGCGCAACAATTTTAGGGGGTGATACTGTTATTGGTGAAGGTTCTGTAATTGGCGGAAATGTTTGGCTGATGCAATCAGTGCAGCCGGGTTCGCTGGTATATCACAATCCTGAAATAACAGTAGTGGAAGGAAAATTTATAAATAAAGTGTAGATCATGGCAACCATTTTAGACACTGTTGGAAACACACCCATCGTAGAGCTGAAAAGATTAAATAAAAATCCTGCAGTAAAAATTTATGGAAAGCTGGAAGGAAATAATCCCGGTGGAAGTGTAAAAGACCGTCCTGCATTAAATATGATCAGGAGTGCATTGGAACGCGGAGATATTAATAGTGAGACAAAATTAATTGAAGCAACAAGTGGCAATACAGGAATAGCAATGGCCCTGATCGCAAACCTTTTTGATCTTTCAATAGAATTGGTAATGCCAATTACTTCCACACGTGAAAGAGTGTTGACGATGGAAGCATTTGGTGCAAAAGTTACGTTGCTTGATAACATGGAAGTATGCCGTGATCATGTGGATACAAAAGGTGCAAGAGGGGAATATTTTGTGCTTAACCAATTTGCCAATCCTGATAATTACCTGGCACATTATAAAACTACGGGCCCCGAAATTTGGGAACAAACACAACACGGCATCACTCATTTTGTAAGCGCCATGGGAACTACAGGAACCATTATGGGTTGTTCTACATTTTTAAAAGAGAAAAATGATAACATACAGATAATAGGTTGCCAGCCTACAGAAGAAGCTTCTATCCCCGGCATACGCAGATGGCCAAAAGAATACGTTCCCAAAATTTTCGATGCAAAAAAAGTTGACAGGGTAATGGATATTTCTCAACACGAAGCCGAAGAAACAACAAGAATGCTTGCAAAAGAGGAGGGAATATTTGCCGGCACAAGCAGTGGTGGTGCGGCTTCTGCTGCATTGCGTTTAAGTAAAGAATTAAAAGAAGGCGTGATCGTTTTTATTGTTTGTGATCGTGGTGACCGCTACTTAAGCTCTGATCTGTTTGGATAATTAGCTCACCCTACTAACAGTATTATTTCTTTTTATTATTAATGAAGATCACCCCATCTTTTATATCAGCAGCAAGCTGCTTTATAGTTTTGGTTACAAATAATTTTATCAATTGCTGTTTAATTGATTTGTATTGTGCATGCATGGGGCATGGTTGTATCTCGGAACACTTCTTTAAACCAAGCACACATTTTTCCAGCACATCATCTTCTCCCATTGCCAGAAGAATAGAACGTGCAGGAAGTTTTTTAGCTTTTTCAGAAATAAAAAAACCACCATTGGGCCCCCGTACAGAGCTGATGATCTTATTATCCTTTGTTAGGGATTGCAAGATCTTTGCAGTAAATGATTGCGGCGAATCAATGGCTTTAGATATTTCCTCAATTCCTAATTTTTTTTCTTCCGAACTTTTTTGGGCTATATAAATAGTTGCCCTTAGTGCATATTCCGTTGCTTTGGAAAACATAGATATTATTTGTTAGCGTAAACTACAGATTTTTATAAATTCAATACTTGTTAAAAGTATTATCATTTATCCATTCAGCATACGAATCTTTGGTTTCATATAATTTTAAATGTACCAACTTTAATTCAGGTGGGAGCTTTTTATACAGGATCTGCTTAATGTGCAGCAGCATGTTTTCTGCGCTCGGCTCAAAGTTCCATGTAACAAGATTTTCCTGTGATGAAAATGAAGGATGGTCCTGAAGAAAATCCCGGGATAAGATAAGCTTATGATCAAATAACGCTGTAAGTATAATGTTTACCAATTTCTTTATTTCTTTAAAATCGATCACAAAACCGGGAGCAGGAATAAAATCATTAGTATCATTTTCTGAAACAACAGATACATGTAATTCATAAGAATGCCCGTGAATATTTTTGCAGGCTCCTGCATATCCATGTATCGCATGAGCCATTTCAAAATAAAAAATTTTTGTAACCCGAAGCATATTTGTTAAGATCAATTGGCCCAGTGCAACTAATACCGCAGCAATTTACCTGAAGCCATAGAAGGTGTTTTTAAATAAATAAGGACAAATTTATCCTTAAATATTTATATTTGCATAATAATTATTCTTCAGCCAAAAATTTAGCATTAAACTGCTTTGCCAAAAAATTTAATGAAGATATTAGAAAACTATAAAGTTCCATCTGATTCTGAAACTATAAAAACAGAAGTAGTTTGCCCTAACGATACCAATCCCATGGGCTTATTGCAGGGTGGCCGCCTGGTGCAGTGGATGGATATTGCAGCCGCAGTATGTGCACAAACACATTCCGAAAAAATATGTGTAACAGCCTGTATAAATGATGTTGAGTTTAACAGCAGTGCAAAAATTGGTGATATAATAGATATCTCGGCGAACATAACAAGGGCCTTTACTACATCAATGGAAATATTTGTGCAGGCATTTGCAAGAGAAGTTTTAACGGGCAAAAAATATTTGATCAGCGAAGCATATTTCATTTTTGTGGCGCTTGATGAAAATAGAAAAGCGACACCTGTGATGGGTGTTAAGCCTTTAACTTCTATGGAGAAGAAACTTTATGACCGGGCATTAAACAGAAAGTCTGGAAAAGAATTATTTAAGAATAGAATAAATATTTCTAAATGATAAAAGCAATTACAAAAATTGTTTGGGATACTTCTGTTCCGTTTGTTCAAACGCTTTCATACAAATATTTCTATGATACAAAAAAATTTATTTGAAAAATTAGCAGGGTTTACTAAACCTGCGGAGTTGAAAGAATTAGGATTATATCCTTATTTCAGGCCTATCCAGGAAAATCATGATACAGAAGTTGTGATTGACGGAAGGAAGTTACTGATGTTTGGATCTAACAGTTATATGGGCCTCACTAATCATCCTAAAGTAAAACAAGCGGCGAAAAAAGCAATTGATAAATATGGAAGTAGTTGTTCAGGATCAAGATTTTTAAATGGCACTTCCCAATTACATATTGACCTTGAAAAGAAACTGGCCGATTATTTAGGCAAAGAATCCGCATTGATTTTTACAACAGGTTTCCAGACAAACCTTGGAACAGTGGCTGCAATAACCGGGAGAAATGGAGTGGTAATATTAGATGAATTGGATCATGCATCTATTATTGAAGGTAGCCGGCTTTCTTTTTCTAAAGTATTAAAATTCGCTCATAATAACATGAGGGATCTTGAAGAAATTTTACGATCTGTTCATCATGAACAAATTAAAATGATAGTGGTGGATGGCATATTCAGCATGGAAGGTGATATATGTAATCTACCGGAAATTACAAGGCTCGCAAAAAAGTATGAAGCACTTGTAATGGTTGATGATGCTCATGCATTAGGCGTGATAGGCGAGAAAGGAAGAGGTACAGCAAGTCATTTTAATTTGACCAAAGAGGTTGATATTATTATGGGTACGTTTAGTAAATCGCTTGCATCAGTAGGGGGATTTATTGCATCTACTGCAGAAATGGTGAGTTATTTAAAACATCATTCCCGGCCTTTGATCTTTAGTGCAAGTATTCCGCCCTCTGCTGTTGCCGCTGCTTTGGCAGCACTCGAAATAATTAAAACAGAACCTGAACGGCAGAAAGCGTTGTGGGCAAATACAGAATATATGGCCAAGGCTTTATTGGAACTCGGCTTTGATATTAATACCTCTGAAACCCCAATTATCCCGATTTATATCCGCGATAATTATCTGACTTTTCAATTTACCCAGCGGCTATTTGAAGAGGGAATATTTGTAAACCCTGTAGTATCGCCTGCTGTAAAAAGTGATTCATCGTTGCTCCGTTTATCAATAATGGCAACGCATACAAGAAGTCAGTTGGATAAAGCAATTTCTAAAATTGAAAAAGTTGCCAGTGAACTTCATGTATTTGAATTGAAGTAAATATTAATTGCATTGATGTATGAGCATTATTATAAAAGAAGTGGCAAATAAAAAGCAACTGAAAGCTTTTATTGATTTCCCCAACAGGTTATACAAAAACCACCGGTATTATGTTCCGCCTTTGCGGTTTGATGAAAGATCTACGTTACAAAAAAAAAGTAATCCTGCTTTTGATTATTGTGAAGCCCGCTACTGGCTTGCTTATAAAAAAGATAAAGTTGTTGGCCGCATTGCCGGCATAATAAATAATGCATACATAGAAAAATGGAATAATAAATACATGCGATTTGGGTGGATAGATTTTGAAGAAGATGAACAAATTGCAAAAGCACTAACGGGTCAGGTAGAAACGTGGGCTAAAGAAAAAGGAATGACAGCAGTAAATGGTCCAATGGGTTTTACTGATCTGGACCATGAGGGAATGTTAGTAGAAGGTTTTGATCAGCTCGGAACCTTAGCTGCTATTTACAATCATCCTTATTATCCTTCATTTATTGAAAAACTGGGTTATACAAAAGATGCTGATTGGGTAGAATATAAAATAAAAATTCCGGAGGTAATTCCGGAAAAGATAGAGAAGCTGGCGGGCATTGTTGAAAGAAGGTACAATCTGAAAGTGGTAAAAGCACGAAAGGCAAAAGAGATACTGCCGTATGCAAAAGAAATTTTTGAATTAATTAATTCTGCTTATGAAGGTTTGTATGGAGTAGTTCCATTAACTGATAAACAAATTAAATATTACACCAAACAATATTTCTCTTTCATACGCACAGATTTTGTTCCATTAGTGATAGATAAAGACGGGCATCTTGTTGCATTTGGAATTACCATGCCTTCATTATCCAATGCATTACAAAAAGCGAAAGGAAGTTTATTGCCTTTTGGATTTGTTCACATATTAAAAGCATTGAAGAAAAATAAACTGGTGGATCTGTATTTGGTCGCCATCCGCAAAGACATGCAGGGAAAGGGAGTAAACGCAATACTGATGCATGAGATGGCTAAGTCTTATATAAAGAACGGAATTAAATATGCAGAATCAAACCCGGAACTGGAACTGAATAAAAAAGTGCAATCTATCTGGGAGCATTATGAAACCGTTCAACATAAAAGAAGGAGATGTTATATCAAACATTTGTAAATCCACGATGAAAAAAAATATTTTAATTACGGGGGCCAGTGGTTTTATCGGAAGCTTTTTAGTGGAAGAAGCAATAAAAAAAAATTATCAAACATTTGCGGGAATAAGAACTGCCAGCAGTAAAAAATATTTGAGCGACCCGAATATTCATTTTCTCGAGTTGGATTTTAGTAATGAAAAATTATTGAATTCTTCTCTTAATAATTTTGCTAATCAATACGGAAGATTTGATTTCATTATTCATTCAGCTGGTTTAACAAAGGCTATAAATAAAGCAAACTATTCTGTGGTAAATTATGAAAACACGCAAAGGTTTGTTCATGCATTGCAAGCGAATGATCTTGTTCCAGATAAATTTATTTACATCAGTAGTCTTGCTTCTTTTGGCCCTGGTATCAATACATTGCCAATTCATGCAGGCCAGGTTCAACAACCATTAACGGAATATGGTAAGAGCAAATTAAAGGCTGAGAAATTCCTGTATAGCAAAACTAATTTTCCTTTTTTGATCATCAATCCTACTGCCGTGTATGGGCCAAGGGATAAAGATTTTTTAGCCTTATTAAGATCAATTCAAAAACACCTGGAAGTTTATATAGGCACTACAAAACAGTTGCTAAGTTTTATCCATATTCACGATTTGGTGCAGGCAATTTTCTTAGGTATGGAATCTTCTGCAGTAAATCAAAACATATTAGTATCAGATTTGAATCTGTACACATCAAAAACATTTAATACTACAATTAAAAAAACGCTGGGCAAAAAAACAATCTCATTTATCGTTCCTGCATTTGTGGCAACGTTGTTTGCTTATGTTTCAGAAATCTCAGGACGTATAAGGGGAAAGGCAAGTGTATTAAGCAGGGAACGTCTTAAAGAATTTGAAGCGATGAACTGGAGTGTTGAGTGCACTGAAATTATAAAGCTTGGTTATTCTCCACAATTCAATTTAGAAGAGGGTTTAAAACATACGATCGGCTGGTATAAAAAACATGGCTGGATAAAAGAAAATAATTTTCTTCACACAGAACAAAATGCAGTCTGACATGAGCTTGTATCATTTTATTAAAACCGAAAAAAAATTCTAAATAAAAAAATAAGATTAAGAATGTAATAATGAAAGAGAGAAAGATTGAATTGCTATCTCCTGTGGGTTCGTTTGACTGTTTACAGGCTGCTATCAAAGGTGGAGCGGATGCAGTTTATTTTGGCGTAGAGCAATTAAATATGAGAACCCGTTCTGCCAATTCATTTTTTATTAAGGATATTAAGGAAATAAGTTCGGTTTGTAAATCCGCTAACATCAGATCATACATAACCCTGAACACCGTCATGTATGAGCATGATATGCAATTGCTGCAGGTTATTTTAAAAGAGGTAAAGAAACAAGGTATTGATGCAGTCATCGCTTCAGACTTTGCCGTGATAGCATATTGCAATACGATGAATATACCTCTTCATATTTCTACACAGGCCAATGTAAGTAATATAGAAGCTGTTCATTTTTATTCCCGGTTTGCTGATGTGGTTGTACTTGCAAGAGAGCTTACGTTGAAACAGGTAGAACATATCAGTAAAGAAATAAAGAGAAAAAAAATAAAAGGTATCTCTGGAGAGTTAATGAAAATAGAGCTCTTTGTTCATGGCGCTTTATGTATGGCAGTATCCGGCAAATGTTATTTGAGTTTGCATTCACAAAATGCATCAGCTAATCGTGGTGCCTGTATCCAAAACTGCCGCCGCTCTTATAAAGTAACCGATACAGAAACAAATGAAGAGTTGCTGATAGATAACGAATACATCATGTCACCAAAAGATCTGTGTACCATTGAAATACTCGGCCAGGTGGTAAACAGTGGAGTGGATGTATTGAAAATTGAAGGAAGAAGTAAAGGAGCTGATTATGTGTACGAAGTAACTAAGTGTTACAGGGAGGCTTTGCAGGCCATCGAAAATAAAAGCTATTCTGCAGATAAAATTGAAGAATGGCTGAAACGATTGTCAACTGTTTATAACCGCGGTTTTTGGGAAGGATATTATTTGGGGCGCAGGCTGGGCGAATGGACTGATCATCCGGGTTCGGCTGCTACGGAAAAGAAGATATACATTGGTAAAGGCAATAAATATTATCCCAAAATAAAAGTGGGGGAATTTATTATTGAATCAGGCAGTATTAAAACTGGTGATACATTGATGATTACAGGTCCGGCTATTGGTGCGGTAAAAGAAAAAATGGAAACTCTGATTGTTAACGGCGTAAAAGCTGGCGTGGCTGTAAAGGCTGATAAAATAACTTTTCCATTCGATACAAAAATAACGAGGCAGGATAAAATATATAAAATTATTAAAGCTGTACATGATAAAGATTATTCACTATCGTAATAAATGTATTGGTTGTGGTATTTGTTTTGAAATGCAGCCCGATCTTTGGCGTATGTCAAAGAAAGACGGTAAAGCAACCTTGCTGAAATCAACAACAAAGAAAGATATTTTTGTATTGCCTGCCGGTAATACCATTCTGAAATTAACACAAGATGTAATAAGGGCCTGCCCTGTAAAAATTATTAAAATATTATGAACGAAAACATTATCAAATTTCTTGAAAAGCAAACCTGTGCCACTATCTGTTGTGTGGATGAAATAGGTAAACCTTATTGCTTCAGTTGTTTCTATGCTTTTAACGCAGAAGAAGGATTGATCTATTTTAAATCATCTGCTGAGTCATACCATTCAGTACTGATGAAAAAAAATCCGTTTATTGCCGGCACTGTTCTGCCGGATAAACTAAAAGTATTGGTTGTTAAGGGAGTGCAGTTTGAAGGCGATGTTGCTGATACAGATCATCCATTGATGAAACAGGCGTCAGCATATTATCACAAGAAACATCCTATGGCCCTGGCCATGACAGGCGAAATATGGATCATACAGATCAAGAGCATTAAAATGACTGACAGCACAATGGGATTCAGGAAAAAAATTTCCTGGAGCCGGGATGAAAAGGTTGGAATTATGGTTTAACAATAATAGAGGATAAAAATATCTTTAATTATACGTATCTTTACTTTCATAAACATGTACCTGTTGTTTAGCAGCAATAGCAAGTTTAGTATTTCTTTAAAAAAAAATTATTTACAAGATTCAATACCTATCACATCCCATGCATCATTCCCAACAACATAAATTTCATATCCCGGTAATGGGTTTGGCTTATACCATTGATAGCCCGATCAAAGTTGCCCGGTTCGGTATTTCATCCGTTATTTCAATTGTAGAAGACAGGTTAATAGAAATGATGAGAAGTTATTATTATCCTACTATCAACATGGAGTATAAACCTATCAGCGTTCATGAAACGGATTACCGTGCTAAAAGAATTACCGATTATCTTAACCTGGTAAATACAATTGTTCAGGCACAGGTTGAGAAAATTAAAAAAGCAGCTTTTGAAGCGGGCTCTGAAATAGTAAAATATTTTGAGATGCTGCCCGAGGATAGTAAGCTAAAACAAATGTACCGGCAAATGATGAAGTCTGATGACCAGGTGGAAAAAGAAAAAATGGAAACCTATTTACGCACACATATTAAACCAGGTAGTATTGATGTAAATCTTCTTACCAAAACTGATCGTAATAATTATAATAAACAAGGCGAAATAATTGAAGACGGATCTGATGCGGTTGCAGCATTACGAGGTTATGCAAAAAGTGATCTGACTGATTCTGCTATTGTTTTTTCTGCAGGTTTAAATCCGAGGCTGTATAACTATCTTGAAAATTTAAAGGAGTTTGCTGTTAATGAAGATGGGGTGTTTGCAAAAAAAGTAATTATAAAAGTTAGTGATTACCGTTCTGCATTGATACAGGGGAAATATTTAGCCAAGAAAGGCATTTGGGTAAGTGAGTTCAGGGTAGAATCAGGATTGAATTGTGGTGGCCATGCTTTTGCAACAGAAGGTTATTTGATGGGCCCGATATTAGAAGAATTTAAATTAAAAAAACAGGAACTTATTAATACCATTTTTGAAATTTATAATGCGGCACTTGAAAATAAAAGCCATAAAAAATTTAAATATCCTCCCAGCATGATATTTTCAGCACAGGGAGGAATTGGCACACATGAAGAAGATGAATTTTTGCACAGTTATTATAATATGGAAAGTACAGGATGGGGAACCCCATTTTTGTTGGTGCCGGAAGCTACAACTGTTGATGAAACTACATTGAAGCTATTGAGCGAAGCCAAAGAAAAAGATGTAGTGTTGAGCCGTACTTCCCCATTAGGAATAAGATTTTTTTACCTTAAAGGGCATAGTGGTGAAAATGAAAAACTTTTACGAATTAAAAATGGGAAGCCTGGAAGCCCTTGTACCGAAAAGCACCTTGGCTTTAATACAGAGTTTACTAAAGTGCCTATCTGTACTGCTTCACACAAATATCAAAAATTAAAAATTGCACAGTTGCAGTCACTCGAACTGCCGGAGCCGGAATATAAAAAACAATTGAATGATGTTTTGGCAAAAGAATGTTTATGTATTGGCCTCAGCAATCCGGCTGCGATTAATTATGGAAAGACTTTAATTAAAAAACTAAATGCGGTAACTATTTGTCT
>DATCOF010000101.1:0-10536 GCA_036564845.1 Chitinophagaceae bacterium
TTGATAATGCAAAGGATGCAGCAATTACAGGAAAAGATCTTGAAGCATTAGTGGATAAAATGGATACAACATCCTTAACGGCTGAAAAAAAGAAAGTATGGAACGATCTCTCTGATGATGTTAAAGAACATGCAGAACATATTGGAAAGAATGGTGATAATATCAAACACCAGCGTGAACACTTTGATATGCTTAGCACGGATATGTATGATATGGTAAAAGCATTGGGAGCAGGGGAGGTTCTATACAAAGAATTTTGTCCTATGGCGAATGAGGGATTGGGAGCTTATTGGCTTAGTGAAACTAAGAAAATACAAAACCCATATCTCGGAAAAAAAATGCCAACGTGTGGTGTAGTAAAAGAAGAAATTAAATAATAAATAAAAACATGAATGAATAAAATAAAAAGAATATTGATCAAAATTTTTAAAGCAATTTTTATCCGAAAAAAAGATTGCTGCAATTAATTTAAATCAACGGCAGTACAACAATAAATCACATGATCAATATTATATTTTTTAAACTTTTAAAATTAAAGCTATGATGCACAACCATGAAAATTACTATTACTGGGGAATGCACATGGGGTGGTGGTTCTTAATGCTCATTGTATTTATTGGAATATTGGTATTGTTTAAAAATTCCCGAAAAGGGAAATAAATATTTCTATTAAACTACCGGTGTTTTTTTAATTGAGAACCTGATGTAAATAAAACGCATTACGATTCTCAATAAATATATTGTTTAATTAAAAAACTAAACTATTATGGAATACTATTTCAGCAAAACAATTATCGATAGTTTCGATAACGCAATTCAAAAAGTTACAGAAGCGCTCAAAGCAGAAGGCTTTGGCATATTAACAGAAATAGACATCAAGGCTACATTAAAGAAAAAGCTTGATGTGGATTTTTACAACTATACAATCCTGGGTGCATGTAATCCGCCGTTTGCCTACAAGGCCTTACTGGCAGAGGATAAGATCGGAACCATGTTGCCGTGTAATGTAATTGTGCAGGAAAAAGTTGCGGGCCAGGTAGAAGTTTCTGCTGTTGATCCGGCGGCCTCTATGCAGGCAATAGAAAATGAAAAACTTGCTGAAATCGCTACTGAGATCAGGGCAAGGTTACAAAAAGTAATTGAGCAGTTGTAACAACTTTAATAATTTATAATTATACCATAATACCGCATTCAAAGTAAACATAAACACACTTACCTCTTATTTAAATAAATGATAAAAAATTTAAATTTAATTCGTAAATACATAAATTTTTCTTTGTCTTCAATTATTATTTTTAGCAGCTGTATATTTTCCGCACAAAGTCAGCAGATGCCGAAAATGAAGATGGATACTTCGCACAATCAGCAGATGCCGAAAATGAGTATGGATACTTCAACTATTAAACAGAAGGATATGAAAGACATGCAAAATATGGAAATGTTGCCTATGCCTTTCTTTACACACATGGGTATGCCTTTGAATGTTGGTTCGTATGACCTGAAGGTTGCAGTTTTGCCAACACAAAATGGGGGGAATACCAGTACTGAATTTAATGTTCAGTTTATGACAGGTCTTACAAAAAACCTTGGATTGCAACTCGGTGCCCAGGGAGCTTTTGACAGTCCGACTTTGGAAGCAATGTTCCAGTTTCTGGTATGGAAAAGTAAAAACGGAATGAATGCCTTTTCTCCCATCATTGAATTTGAGTTCCCAATTGCACAAGATGCGGAACATAAGGTATATACATTGGTTGGCTTTGCAACAACATTTTCAAATTCTCATATTGCGTTTAACCAGGTGCTTCATTATAGTCCTTTGGAAGATTTGGCAGAAGGCAGTGCCTCATTAGTTTTTAAAATCTCAGATCGGGTATTTTTTGTATCTGAATTATTGGGAGTTACTCAAAAAGGGCAGAGTCCTATATTTAATATCATAGGAGGTGTAAAACTGGAGGTTAATAAAAATTTCATGATAGCAATAGGATATCAACATCCAATTACTTCTAACAAGGACTTTTCATCACAATACATTTTTCAACCAGATATGGAATGGAAAAAATAATGACAGAAAATAACAGCATGATGGGCTTCAAAAATATTCTTCCTATGCACCCACAGATATTACAGGATATACCTTTGTGGGTGCTGTCTTAATGATAAGTGCGATTGTATCTATAAACGCAAGTATGTTATCAGTAAAAAAATAAAAAATTTAGATGAAGAAAATATTTGGATCAGCGTTGATAGTATTTCTATACGTTACAGCATTTGCACAGGATATGCCGGGTATGAAAATGCCGGTGCAAAAAAAAGAAGTAAGTCAAACAATACAAAAGGTCATCTATACCTGCCCTATGCATCCGGAAGTTAAAAGCGATAAGCCCGGCAATTGTCCCAAATGCAGAATGAAACTGGTAAAGAAAATAATAAAAGATGCTCCTAAAAATGTTCCTGAAAAAAAAGTGAAAGTTATTAGGCCAATGGACGCTTCTTCAATGGAGATGAAGATGGATAGTTCAAAGGAGATGAAAATGAACGACGGCATGAATATGGATAACATGCAAAGGAATCCACCTGTCATTAAAACAAAAGAAGAGAAAACAGAAAAAATAAATTTAGCTCCTGGTAAAACTATTCGATATGATCTGTATGTAACAGATACAACAGTAAACTTTACAGGAAAACACAAACATGCTTTTGCAATCAATGGCTCTCTTCCTGCGCCAACATTAACTTTCACTGAAGGTGATACGGCAGAAATTTATTTACACAATATGTTGAAGACAGAAACTTCTTTGCATTGGCATGGCATCATTTTACCAAACCAGGCTGATGGTGTTCCGTATCTTACCACATCTAAAATACCCGGCGGTACAACACATCTTTATAAATTTCCTATCGTTCAAAATGGTACGTACTGGTATCATTCACATACAAAATTACAGGAGCAGGCAGGCATGTATGGTGCATTGATATTGAACAAAAGAAATGAGCCTGCAATAAAAATATACCCTCTTATTTTAAGTGACTGGACGGATGAAAAACCTTCTGAAGTACAACGCAGGCTTCGTGCCGGCACTGATTGGTATGCTATTAAAAAAGGAAGTACACAAAGTTATGCAGAGGCAATTAAGGAAGGATTTTTTGCAACAAAACTTGGTAATGAATGGAAGCGTATGAAAGCAATGGATGTTAGTGATGTGTATTATGAGAGGTTTCTTTTAAATGGTAAACCTGAAAATGCAGTAACACAATTTAAAGCAGGAGAAAAAATAAAGTTGCGTATTGTAAATGGTTCATCGTCTACTTATTTCTGGCTGCAATTTGCAGGTGGCAAACTAACAGTTGTTGCCAATGATGGTAATGATGTAGAGCCTGTAGAAGTTGACAGGATGATCATCGGCATTGCAGAAACGTATGATGTGATTGTAACCATCCCGGAAAATATGAGCTACGAATTTAAAGCCACGGCAGAAGACAGGACAAAGTCTGCATCGCTTTGGTTAGGCAGCGGAATGAAAATGCCGGCACCTGTTCTGCCTAAGCTAAAATATTTTGATGGCATGAAGATGATGAACAGTATGATGAAAATGAATGGCGATGTGAAGGATATGGGAATGCTGATGAGCAATCAAACAATGGATATGAATACAGTTATGTATCCTGAAATTACAGGTGATGAAAAAGCTGCAAAGGATATGAACATGAAGGACAGTGCAAATAAACCCGGCGCCATGAAAGGCACGCCGGGCATGGATATGAGCAACAGTGCTGACATTGTCACATTAAATTATGCAATGCTTCGTTCACCGGTAAAAACAACTTTACCTAATGCACCTTATAAAGATCTGCGGTTTGAACTTACAGGAAATATGAACCGTTATGTATGGAGCATAAATAATAAAACGGTAAATGAATGGGATAAGATTTTAATTGAAAAAGGGCAAAATGTTCGTATCGTTCTCTTTAATAATTCTATGATGCGGCACCCGATGCATTTGCACGGTCACAACTTTAGAGTACTGAATGGCCAGGGAGAATATGCTCCATTAAAAAATGTTGTAGATATAATGCCGATGGAAACTGATACGTTGGAATTTGCAGCAACCGAAAGTGGTGACTGGTTTTTTCATTGCCATATTTTGTACCACATGATGGCAGGGATGGGCAATGTTTTTTCTTACATTAATTCTCCGCCAAATCCTGAACTGCCTGATCCTGCAAAGGCTTACAGAGATTTTAAAAAAGACAATCACATGATCCATCCAATGGCTAAGATAGGGTTGGAAAGCAATGGAAGTGATGCAGAGTTTATGTTAGCCGGCAACCGCTATGCATTGCAGGGCATGTGGCATCTGGGTACAATGCCTCATCATGGATATGAAGGCGAATTAAATTTTGGAAGATACTTTGGTAAGATGCAATGGTTGTTCCCGTACATCGGTTTCGATTATCATTATAAGATGATTGATGGAATAAAAGCTGAACAAAGTGATTATAAAAATTTCTTCGGCCAGGTTAATAATAAAGATGACAGAAAAACTTTTGTTGCAGGTTTGCAATACACATTGCCGATGCTGTTGGTTGCAGATGGAAGAATAGATGGAAATGGAAAATTACGTTTCCAGTTAAGCAGGGAAGATGTACCGGTAAGTAAACGTCTTCGTTTTAGTTTTATGGCAAACACTGATAAAGAATATGCTGCAGGATTTAGATATATAGTTTCCAAATGGTTTTCTTTATCCACACATTATGATAGTGATATGGGATTGGGAGCAGGAGTTACAATAACTTATTAACTTACTATCATGTCTCTCTTTATTGCAGAGCTGCATAACAATCGCTGTCAGATCATCTCACAAACAGTAAAATATAGTTGCATAATTATTGCCTCAAAAATATTTTTAAAGAAAGCTTTTTCATCTTGAGTAATAAAACGGTTTAACATTTAGTTTTTACAAAGAAGTAATTGAGGATGGTCTCCTTTAGAGTTTTATTTTAATTCCTCCATTAACAACAAATCCTTCCAGTGGCGCATAAATATCTTTGAAAACAGGGTTGGTTATAGTGCCTGTATAAATATTTTCAAATTTTGTTTGTCTTACATCTCCAAAGTTTTCAAAATTGATATAGATAGAAAGTTTATTCCAAAATTTTTCTGCGACAAGACCCGTTAACCAATAATCTTTACCAATACTTCCATCGCTTAATTTTTGTTTACTAAAATAGTATAACTCTGAACCTATCCTTAATTTGTCTTCGATCTCAAACACAAGCGCTGCATTAAAACGATGCTTTGGGGTAAGCGGATTCTCTGAAATTGATCCGTTGTTATTTAGTTGAGCATCGGTATAAGTATAACCTAAATACAAATTGAATTTATCATAACCAAGTTTGATATTTGTTTCTGCACCTTTGGTATTTGTATGGCCGGAAATATTTATAAATTTGAATAACCCGTTTTGAAGCGTTTGAAGAAACAACGGATTTTTTAAATACGTATAGAAAACAAACTGGTTAAGGCTGAAAGTTATTTTATCAAACGATGTCCTGTAATTTATATCCCAATTTGCCCCATAACTTTTTTCTAACTCACTCGTATTCGCATTTATTGGCAATACATTTTTGTATAAAATCTTTTCACTTTCTTCAGTAAAGATTGTCGGTGCTTTATATCCAAAGCCGCCACCAATACGTGTTTTGAGCTTATGTGCAATTTTAAAGAGGGCAGAAATGCGGGGTAATAATACGAAGCCATAATCATTTATATAGTCGCCGCGTAAACCTGTTTCTATGATAAGCCATTCAGAAGTATTCCAGGTATTTTGAATAAAAGCGCCCAATGTTGTTTGAGAATAATTTCTAACGATGACAGGATTGAATGGTGTTTCAGCAAATTTATCTGTTAACAGGTTTAGTCCTGCTATCCAATCAGTTTTTTTCAGATTGTTTATATAGGTTGCTTCAGAAAATGTGCTATACTGTATGCCGTTAAATGTGTAATCTTTACTTTTAATTATCCTGTTGAAATAACCAACACTATTCTTGAATTTAAGACTGCTCTTTTCATTTAGCTGATGATCGAAAGTGAGTTGTGTTGAAATCCTTTTTGTTTTGTTCTCTTCAAAATAGCTGTGTATGCTGTCACCTCTTCCTTTAATGTAATTCATGTCACCACCTAAACGGTTTTCGAAAGTTGTATTTACTCCAAAGTTTAATTTTGTTTTATCAGTGAAGTATAAAAATAGTTTTGGATCAATTGTATATCGCTCAAATTTTGGAATTGCTGAAAAAGAAATATTCGCAGGATCGTAAGCTTTATTTGTATTCCGGGATGCAAAAAATGTAAGCCCAACTTTTTTAAATCGCTGTCCGTAAAAACTATTTATATCCAGGCCGCCTGCTGATGTTCCATTGATGTTAAAGTCAAGTTCTCTTTTGTTACCCGGAATTTTTGTGATAAGGTTTACCAAACCAGCAACAGCTCCGCCACCATATAATGTGGAAGAAGATCCCTTTATTATTTCAACCTGTTTCAGATCCAATGGTGGTGTTTGTAATAAGCCCAAACCATTTGCTGCACCGGAATAAACCGGGAAGCCATCTTTTAAAATTTGCGTGTAACGTCCATCCAAACCTTGTATGCGTATACTTGCATTGGCGCTTGTAGCTGATGTTTGTTGTGTTTGGATGCCGGTGCTTTCAGATAACAGCATTCGTATATCTCCGGGCCGCATGGTGGCTTCTTCATGCACCTCATCTTCTGCGATAACTTCTACTCTCGTGGGTGTATTCTTTACACTTCTTCCGGAACGTGTACTAGTTACTGTTACTTCATCAAGCGTTGCTGATTCAGGCCTTAAAAAAATCCGTATTGTATCAGCAGAAGGCGAAGGAAAATTAAAACTCTGTTCAATTTCTTCAAAACCAACATGACTTATTTCAATATCATATTTTCCGTTTGGGATATTTTTTAAAACAATAACCCCGTCATCATTTGTTACTGCAAATAGCTTTAAGCGATTTATTTTTATCGATACTCCGGGTAAAAGTTCTTTTGAAACTTCATTTTTTATGATTGATAGAAACGTGTTTTGCGATTGCGAATAAAAAAACAGAAGAATAAAAAAGGTAGTTAAAAATATTTTTCCGCGTTTCATGAGTTGCGCAAAAATAACTTAATCAAACAATTTTTTGTGCAACCCCGTTGCTTTAAAAGAAATTATAGTTTGTATCATTAAATTTAATTTTGCTTTTCAATCAGGGCGGTAATTATTTTATGGAACATAACCATTCTCACCACCACAATCATACAATCGATCCTGTAAACATGAGCAGAGCTTTTGTTATAGGAATAATTTTAAATTTTGCTTTTGTAATTATAGAAGTTATCGCCGGCATTTATAATCATTCGCTTTCATTATTATCTGATGCCGGGCATAACCTCGCAGATGTAGGCGCATTGGGGCTTTCGCTGCTTGCATTTAAAATGCTTAAAAGAAAAGCAACTGATCAATATACTTACGGGTATAAAAAAACTTCTATTTTAGTTGCCTTATTTAATGCTGTAGTGCTGTTAATTTCCATCGGCATTATTGCTTATGAAGCGGTGCAACGGTTATTTCATCCTCAACAGGTTTCGGGTATAAACATTTCAATAATTGCAGGTATCGGTATCGTGATAAATTTCCTTTCTGCGATACTTTTTTTTAAACAAAAAGAAAGTGATCTGAATGTAAAATCTGCTTACCTCCATTTAATGAGTGATGCTGTTGTTTCTTTAGGGATTGTGGTTGGTGGTATTTTTATCTTTTATTTTAAATGGTATTGGTTAGATCCTTTAATAAGTATTGTGATCGCAATAGTTATTTTGATAAGCACATGGCATTTGCTAAAACATAGTTTGCGTTTATCACTGGATGGCGTGCCTGAAAATATCAGTATTGCAGGAGTAAGATTAATGGCAATGAAAATAAAAGGAGTAAAAGATCTTCATCATATTCATGTGTGGGCAATGAGTACAACAGAAAATGCTTTAACTGCGCATTTGGTATTTGCTTCAAACATTACGCAACAGGAACAGCAAAAAATTAAACATGATCTAAAACATGCATTGGAACACAATAACATTCATCACATAACTTTGGAAACAGAGCAGGAAAATGAAACTTGTAAAACAGAAGAGTGCTGACAGAAAACAATCTTATGTTTGATCTGAAATGCTTAAACATTTAATAAATTAGTTTATTAATTACAGAAAATGACTAAATTATTTTTGATAACCGCTCTTACATTTTTACTTGCACCAACCTATGCACAGAGGCTTGCTCAAATAACAATTAGCAGGGGCAATGAAAATATTATTACTTTTTTAGTTGATGAAACCGTGATGGTGAATATTACAAAAGACGGAAAGATCATTAACTGGGGAATAGAGTATAATTCAGCCAGGACAAGCATGTATCCCGGGCTGCTGCAAAAATATATGGGCCGCGAAGAATATTATCCATCAACTGCTGATTTAGCCTACAGGGGCAAGATAAAATATATTGGACGAACTGCTTTTACTTATTATACTTCGGATGAAAATGAAATGTTCAGGGGGAAAGTGAAAACCATTGGCCCAATTTTTTTTGATTATTATACAACTTATGATAACCCTGCATACAAAGGAAACTTAAAAAATGCCGGGGAAACTGCTTTCACCTACTATGGTTCATTTGATGATGAAACTTACAGAGGAAAATTAAAAATGTAACTTAAATTCAGTACTAACGCAACGACCCTGCATTGGCGCAAGTATGCAGAAGAGCCTTTTGCAGAGCGTACTTGTGCCTTTGAATACTAACTGTAACTTAATTCAACTAATCCTTTCATTCCGCAAAAATCTCTGGTGCTACTATACTTCCAATCTTCTGGCCTTGTTACAAATCCCGCCAGTACAGAATTTTGATGTATGTAATCTAAAGTTTTATCAAACATTTCCTGATCTTTTATTTCTAATGGTTTGTTATGCTGTTGCCAGAATTGCCAATCTTTATTATTACCATTTTTCTTTCCTGCTCTCCTGAATATTATTTTTGATTGCTGCTTTTAACACTAACGATGTATGTTTTTTCATATCACGAACTATATCTTCAAGTTTGTTCTTTTTGCTTCCGATAATCATATGTATATGACTTGGCATCATACACCATCCATAAATTTCTAACCCCTTATTTTTCTGGCAATGTTTCCTGGAATCTATAATGACCTGATTATATTCTTCTCTTACAAAAACATCTATCCAATGTACAGTTGCAAAAGAAATAAAATATAATTTATCATTATCATGAAACTTATATTTACAGCTCATAAGCTAATATAAGCTTCTTTTCAATTTGGGCACAAGCATGGCCAACTCACATGGCTTTGCTACCAAGCTTGAGCCAACACAGGGGAAAAAGAAACGTTAGTCAGAATGCAATTGAACACTCTAATAAAATAACCAACCAAAACTAAATGGCAGACAATACAGACGAAGAACATTTAGATAATCCGACAAACAATCAATCGGAAAATCCTCCTGACCAAATTATCCCTACTAATGACAGGGAGAGTATTAACTCAAATCAAGAAACAGAAAATATGGAAGTACATCATCACCCTGACCTTCATCATAAACCTAAAAAATGGAGAGAATATATTTTGGAGTTTTTGATGATTTTTCTTGCAGTAACAATGGGATTTTTTGCAGAGAGTTATCGAGAACACTTGAGTGACCAGACAAAGGAAAAGGAATATATTCAATCGTTGATTGAAGACCTCAAAAGTGATCAGCAACTTTTATCGCAACACATTTTACATGTAAAAGCGGGTGCTTCAATGATGGATAGTTTGATTACTCTTTTAAATACTCCTTCGCTGATTCCGGATAATACCGGCAATTTATATTATTGGGCAAGACTTGCCCCACGGTTAAATCCTCTATCCACTAACAGCAGAACTTTTGAACAATTAAAAAACTCTGGCAATTTCAGGCTTATAAGAAACCTTAGCTCTTCCAATAAAATTATGACCTATTATGAAAAGTTTGCTTTAATACATTTACTGGAATCAGTAAATGAAACTGAATTTACTGAATATAAAAAAGTAGCTGCAAAAATATTTGACCCTGCTGTGTTTCTGAAAATGGAAGGAAATGGTTCGGAAATAAAAAGAACTGGCGAAAACTTTCCATTACGAACAACAGATAATCAATTATTACAGGAGTTTTCCATTTTTTCAGTTTATATGCATGGTACAAAAAAAGGAATACTTGCAACTGATGAAGAATTAAAATTTGCCGGGAAAGAATTAATTGAGTATTTACAAAAAGAATATCATCTGGAATAAATTCGCTATCAGCTACATTTTCGGCTCGACGTTAATAATTTAGCTTTAGTTGTTAACTTCAACTTTTAAAAAATATTGGGCCTCAATTGTGGGCAGATGGAATTCTAATTCCCCAACAACGCCAAGCCCACCCTGGCGCAGATATGCAGCGTAGCTTTGTGT
>DATCOF010000102.1:0-6488 GCA_036564845.1 Chitinophagaceae bacterium
ATAAATTTGTTTGCAGAAAAGAAAATAGAAAAATAAAGACAAACGGAAGAGTGTATTTTTTATAATTCATAATGTCATTTAATTAAGACAAGGAATGTTTGCAAAGCTTATGATGCAAAATAGTTGTAATTACATACAAACAAAAAACCCACCTTACATTTATAAGATGGGTTTAGCATACAATATATGTAAGCTATGCCGGAAGACCCATAGCTGCCGCAGTGTTTACTTCCTGGTAAGTTTCGTGGCTCCAGTCTCCAACTTTACTTCTCAAATATTTATCCAGAACTTCTGCGCTGTCTGCCTCCCAAACGCAGGTGGCGGCTGTATTATCGGCGGTTGGCATAACCTGTATAATTCTTGTTACGCCTGCTACAGGCAGCTCTGGTAAACTTGCCTGGGCGGCTGCCCAAAAATCTGCCGGGTTATTGATTTTGTGATTTACTACTATTATCATGTTGTTAGTTTTAGAAGATAAAAGTGGCGAAAGTTTATCACATAACAATGCTTCTCCAAAAGACAAATTTCAACAGGTTGTTTTAATTATTATAAAATTAAAATGTAAAACAGTGGTTACTGCTTACGAAGAGAATTTTTATTTGTTCATAACTGATGCCATTGTTTTACCAATATCAGCAGGGCTCGCCACAACAGTAATTCCACATTCATCCAAGATTTTCATTTTGGCGGCAGCGGTATCATCCGCACCACCAACTATCGCACCTGCATGACCCATACGGCGGCCGGGAGGCGCTGTTTGTCCTGCAATAAAACCAACCACTGGTTTTTTAGTTTTACCAAGAGATGCTGCAACGGTATCATATTCTTTTATCCAGTTTGCAGCTTCTGCTTCCATTCCTCCACCGATCTCGCCTATCATTACAATGCCATCTGTTTCAGGATCATTCATAAATAATTCAACAGCTTCTTTTGTTGTGGTGCCGATTATCGGATCGCCGCCAATGCCGATGGCTGTTGATATTCCGAGCCCTGCTTTGGCAACCTGGTCTGCGGCTTCATAAGTTAATGTTCCGGATTTGGAAACGATTCCTATTCTTCCTTTTTTAAAAATAAATCCTGGCATGATGCCCACTTTGCATTCGTCTGCAGTAATTACGCCGGGACAATTTGGCCCTATCAATCTTGTTTCTTTATCCTGTAAATAATTTTTCACTTTTACCATATCCTGAACAGGAATACCTTCTGTAATGCAAACCACCAAAGCAATTCCTGCATCGGCTGCTTCCATGATCGCGTCTGCTGCAAAGGCAGGCGGAACAAAAATAATGCTTACATCAGCGCCGGTTTTTTTTACAGCATCAGCAACCGTATTAAAAACGGGTTTATTTAAATGCGTTGTTCCTCCTTTGTTAGGCGTAACACCGCCAACCACATTGGTTCCATATTCAATCATTTGCGTTGCGTGAAAAGTACCTTCGGTTCCTGTAAAACCCTGCACTAAAATCTTTGAATTCTTATTAACTAAAACTGCCATACTGTAAATTAATTGTAAAATAATTGAATTGAAGAATGCCCCAAAAGTAGTAAAATCAGGCGCAATAAATAAATAAGCATTTTTAAATCATAAAAAATTTGGCAACCAAAATGCCTGAGAGTATCTTTGCCGTCCTGTTAAAATAAATGCCGCGTTGGTCAAGAGGTTAAGACGCCTCCCTTTCACGGAGGAATCACGGGTTCGAGTCCCGTACGTGGTACTGATAAAAACAATAAAAGCCTTGATAGTATTAACTTTCAGGGCTTTTTTTATTTGACAGGGTATATTCCGGGGGATGTTCCTAAGAATGGTTTTTTTATTTAAAGCGATGCCCTTAACCTTAAAGCGAAAGGGATCTCTACATGCCGCAATTTTCCTTCCTGGATTATTCTTGCTGTTTCAATGCCCATTTCTTCAAAATCTGTAGAGATAGTTGTTATGCCTTTTAGTATTATCTTTTTTAATGGCGTTTCATTGTAAGAAATTACGCCTATATCTTTAGCTACCTTTAATTTTGATTCGATGATACGCTCTATTAAAACTACAAGGTCATTATCCATAAGATTTATAAAAACATCGCCTTTATTAATTTCTTCCATGGCTATATCATATACAACCTTAAAGGGGAAAGTATATTTTTTACAAAAAGCGGTAAAACCTTTAATGATTTCTATAGGGTAATAACTGTTTTCAGGAAAAATAATTTTTATAGTGTGGTATTTTTTTAAATGCGGTAAACTCTCTTCCAGCGCTGTATAAATATCCTTCTCAAAATTTTCATACACTGCGGCATATTCTCCTGTTACACCGGGAATAATTTTATCCAGCAAAATGAGTTTTTCTTTTGGGATGGTATTGATAATAAAATGTGCAGTTTCTCCACCTTCAATAAAATGTGGAAGAATGACATAGTAATGATAATCGTTTTGGCTGTTTTGCAATAATTTTTTAAAGAGGCCCAGGTCGTTGTTGTAAATATAAAAATCAATGGTTGCGGTATCTCCCAATGTATTAACTATTGCATCATAAATAATTTTTTTATGAGTGCTTAATTTATTGAACATTAAAAAGATCTTGAAGGTTTTATTTACATCAATATTCTTAATAAAATATCCTTTGCCCGGTACTGATCCTATAATGCCCTTGTTCTTTAAATATTTGTAGCCCTTTTCTACAGTATCTCTGCATATTTCAAACTGGAAACTTACCTCATTAATGGAGGGAAGAACATCGTCTATTTGTAATTTGCCTTCTTCAATTCCTTTTATTATACAATTGGATAACTGCTGGTATTTGGGAGTGGCAGAGAATTCATCAAAATTAATAAGCTTATAAAAAGGATATGATTTCATGTTTCAATCTTATTCAAACATACGAATTTCAATTTCATAAATAAAATTATCACGCCACAGATAACATGATAGTACATGATGGGTAATATTGAAGTTACTTTTACTTTTAATTCCTATTTTGTATTGTCATTTTTTTTCATTGCTATATAGATTGATATGCAGGTTATCTTAGGTGTTATTTTCCATTTTGTCGGTGGTTTTGCTTCGGGCAGTTTTTACATGCCATTTAGAAAAGTAAAAGGATGGGCATGGGAAAGCTACTGGATTATTGGAGGAATATTTTCGTGGCTGATAGTGCCGCCACTGGCTGCATATCTTACCATTCCTCATTTCGGAGAAATTATTCGTAATACTCCCTCTACAACAATTTTATACACTTTCATTTTCGGTTTGCTTTGGGGCATCGGTGGGCTTACGTATGGTCTTGGCGTTCGCTATCTTGGCGTATCTCTTGGCAGCAGCATCATTCTTGGCTTGTGTATGGTATTTGGTGCATTGATACCATCAGTATATTATAATTTATTTCCGCAGGAAGGTAAGGATACAATGCACATGATGCTTACTACTACCTGGGGCTTATATGTTTTGGGAGGATTGGTTGTTTGTATCATCGGGATCATTCTTTGCGGTAAGGCCGGAACAATGAAGGAGCGGCAATATCAAATTGATGAAAAAGCAAATCCCGGCAGCAGTACTTTAAAATACGAATATAAATTTGCGCTCGGTTTATTTGTTTCTATCGTTTCAGGAATATTAAGCGCCTGTTTTAATTTTGGACTGGAAGCCGGAAAGCCAATGGCTGATGCTGCCAATAACATCTGGAAAGCAGCACATGCAAACCAGGGAGAATTTCTTTTTAGCAACAACGTTGTTTTTGTTGTGGTTTTATGGGGAGGATTAACCACGAATTTTATTTGGTGCATGATCTTAAATGCACGCAACAAAACTTTTGGAGATTATTCAAATAAAAAAACGCCATTACTTTCCAACTATCTTTTTGCTGCGCTTGCAGGCACAACATGGTTTCTGCAGTTTTTCTTTTATGGCATGGGTGCAAGCAAACTTGGCAATGGCGCAAGCTCATGGATATTACACATGTCATTTATTATTTTGGTTGCAAATATGTGGGGCTTTGTTTCTAAGGAATGGAAAGGGGTAAGTAAAAAAACACGCTTTACAATTCTTGCAGGTGTCGCCGTTATTATCCTGTCTGTATTGATAGTGGGTTACGGAAATTATTTAAAACAATAACAAGATAAAAAATTATACAATGCCGGTTACAGCAACATTTAAACATGTAAATTATTTATGGGACGAATCAAAAGCCGCAGAGTTGGCCGGCGATGAAGTTGCCCTGTTAATTTACCGTTCTAATTTATTGGGGGCTGATTTACGGTTAACCAATTATGGTGGTGGTAATACATCTTGTAAAACCATTGAGAAAGATCCATTAACGGGAGAAGATACCGAAGTGATGTGGATAAAAGGTTCCGGTGGAGACCTTGGAAGCCTTACCCGTAGCGGTTTAGCAGGCCTGTATGTAAACAGGTTAAGAAGTTTAAAAAATGTTTATCGCGGCCTGGAGTTTGAAGATGAGATGGTAGCACTTTTTAATTATTGCATTTTTGATATAAACTCAAAAGCGCCTTCTATTGATACAGCGCTTCATGGATTTTTACCTTTTAAACACATCGATCATTTGCATCCTGATGCGGCTATTGCAATTGCTGCAGCAAAAGATGGCAAGAGAATTACCGAAGAATTATTTGGCGGAACTATTGGTTGGGTTGGGTGGCAGCGCCCAGGTTTTGAATTGGGATTACAACTTAAAGAATGCCTTGATCAAAACCCGGGCATACGAGGTATAATGTTAGGCTCTCATGGATTATTTACATGGGGCGATACAGCTTACAGCAGTTATATCAACACCCTTGAAGTAATTGAAAAGTGTGCTCAATATTTGGAAGATAGTTACGCAAAACAAGGCCCTGCTTTTGGCGGACAAAAAATAGAGTCATTACCAAAAGAACAACGCCTTCAAAGAGCTGCACAAATTGCCCCTGTGTTAAGAGGATTTTGTTCTTCCGAAATAAAAATGGTAGGGCATTTTACTGATAATGATAAAGTGCTTGAGTTTGCAAATTCAAAACATCTTGATAAGTTGGCGCCGATGGGTACCAGTTGTCCGGATCATTTTCTTCGTACCAAAATAAGTCCGCTCGTTTTAAATCTTACAACAGATGAAGATGTAAGCGATGTTGCAGCGTTAAAAGAAAAACTTACTCCGTCATTTGAGAAGTATAGAAAAATGTATACTGATTATTATCAAAAGCACAAGCATGATAATAGTCCAAAAATAAGAGATGCAAATCCTGTGGTGATACTGTATCCGGGAGTAGGCATGTTCACATTTGCAAAAGATAAATCAACAGCACGTATAGCTGGTGAATTTTATGCCAATGCAATAAATGTTATGCGTGGCGCCGAAGCGATTTCGGAGTACACATCATTGCCAAGACAGGAAGCATTTGATATTGAATACTGGTTGCTGGAAGAAGCTAAGCTTCAACGTATGCCAAAGCCAAAGGCACTCTCAGGCTGCATTGCATTGGTTACCGGCAGCGCCGGTGGAATAGGAAAAGCTATTGCAAAAAAGTTTGCACAAGAAGGTGCTTGTATTATTTTAAATGATAATGACGGTGAAAGATTACAAACTGCAACTGCAGAATTTAAAAAACAATTTAATAAAGATATTTGTGCTTCTGTTACATTAGATGTAACCAATAAAGAAAATATTAAGGATGCTTTTGATGCTGCTGCAATAAATTTTGGTGGAGTAGATATTATTGTGAACTGTGCAGGATTATCAATTTCAAAACCGCTGGAAGAGCATACAGAAAAAGATTGGGATCTTTTATATGATGTGTTAGTGAAAGGGCAATTTACAATTACACAGGCAGGAGTAGAAGTTATGCGTAAACAAGATATTGGTGGTGATATTTTAAATATAGTTAGTAAAAATGCATTGGTGTCCGGTCCAAACAATGCGGCTTACGGTTCTGCAAAAGCAGCGCAATTACATTTAAGCCGTTTGAATGCTGCAGAGTTAGGTAAAGATAAAATAAGAGTGAATGTTGTAAACCCTGATGCAGTTATCAGTGACAGTAAAATATGGGAAGGCGCATGGGCGCAGGGGCGTGCAAAAGCGTATAGCGTAAAAGTAGAAGAGCTTCCTGCCTATTATGCAAAACGTACTTTGCTTAATGAAATTATTTTACCCGAAGATATTGCCAACGCATGCTTTGCTTTTGTTGGCGGCTTGTTAAGTAAATCAACAGGCAATGTTTTAAATGTAGACGGCGGTGTTGCGAATGCATTTGTTAGATAGAACAAGTTTGTAGCCATGCCTGATAGTTAATAATTATTTCAAAATAATCAGAATTTATTATTCCTCAGAAAAACCTTTTGTTTAAAATATGGTCTTCATAACCATAAACTTCAAAAACTAATTATGGAACGTGTTGCTTTTAAAATGCAGTTGCACAAAGGGTTTGAGGAAGAGTATAAAAAAAGACATGAGGAGATATGGCCCGATCTGCAGAAATTATTAAAGGATAGTGGCATTGCAGAATATTCTATTT
>DATCOF010000103.1:0-4827 GCA_036564845.1 Chitinophagaceae bacterium
TCCTAATTTGTTCCAAACGTTACCATCTGCGCTGAATTCAACATCAAAATAATTGCTGTTTTGTTCTGAAGAAGTTTGCCAATGTAATTGAACTTTATCAACTTCTTTTACACCATTAAAAGTTAATAAACGAATTGGTAAGGGGCCACCTGCTGCTGTATATGTTGCAATTACTGCAGAATTATTGCCTGAGTTTCCGGCAGGCGCATTTCCAGGATCAGTAAATTGACCTGCTACTCTAACATCTGATTGGGCCTGGCTTGCATCCAATGTGATCGGCACATTAGTAAAAGTGATTTTATATTTGGCGGCAGGCGGTGATACATTCATAGTAACACTTTTGGTAGTACCTGTCCAGGTATATACCAGGCCGGCTCCGCTTCCTCCATTATTAGTTAGCACCCAATTAAATAATGCTGCACCTGTACCGGTTGGTGTGGATGAAGTTGGATTTAATTTGGTGAAACTAAATGTTGTTGTAGCATAATTGTTACTTAATGGATCGCTACTAAAAGTGAAAGAAGATTGAGCAACATAAATATCAAAAGAAATATTTTCTTTACCACCTGGAAATGCAGCAATGAGAGAGCCATCGCTTGGCGCCATAACAGGATTATTTAAAACAAAGTCCTGGGCAAATAATGCACTTTGCAGAAGTATAGTTGTTAATATTAAACTTAGAATTCTTTTCATTGTTTTTGTTTTAATGTAGTTAAAGGGGTTAGGGTTTAAAATGAAAATGTTAGTACGGTAAAATTAGAGTTGTTGGTAAAGTTGGTTTCGCCTCCGCTTCCGTTCTTAAGGAAAACATTCACCGGAGTTGATCCTTTTGTTTGTAACGGTTTTACAGTAACTGAGAATGTTACCCTGCGCAAAGAATTGGCAAATGCTGCATTGGTAGTGATAACATAAAAATCAGGATTGCTTAGAGCATCTATTGTGAACAAACTATTTTGAATAGGCTGCCCTGCTGCATTTGTTATTTGTGCACTGTTGAAAGTAAAGTTGCTAAACAGGTTTTGTTTGTCAACGTATAAAGTAATTGTTGAACCATTTGTTGGAATATTATTCAGCTCATTTACCTGTACTGTAATTTCCATACTACTTTGCCCGATGATGTTGTTCGGATTTAAATTAATACGGGGTGTAAGATCAGGAACTGCTACAACGGTTATGTATAAAGTTGCGTTTGCACATGCCTGTGGCACTCCATTGTCACACGTTGTATAAACAAATGATACAGGGCCAAAGAAACCGGTTACTGGAGTAAATGTAAATGTTCCATCAGCATTTAAAACCAAAGTGCCCTTACCTGTTGCAGTTATTGTTTGCGTTGTTACAGTTTGAGTATTGCCTTCAGGATCACTATCATTGGTTTTTACGTTTCCACTAACAGGAGTATTTATTGAAGTAGTAGCATAATCATCGGCTGCTGATGTTGTATTTATTACATTGGCAGCCACTACCCTGATAATCTGTTTAGCAGTAGCACACAATGAAGGTGTACCGTTGTCGCATACACGGTAAGTAAGAGTATCCATTCCTGTAAAACCAGATGCAGGGGCGTATGTAATGGCGCCAGTTGTTGTATTAACGCTTGTTGTTCCATGTAATGGCGCTGTTATTACAGTTACACTTGCCGGATTTAAGGTTCCCCCTGGGTTACCAGCCTTATCATTAGCTAAACTATTTAAGGTTACCGGGGTATTTACTTTTGTAGTGGCAAAATCTGTATTGGCTACAGGCGGGTTATTTACGTTAGGGCCTAATACGGTTATTGTCAACAATGATGGTGGGCATGGTGCTGACTGACCCGGCACACATACTGGAACGTTATATGTATACACACCGACTGTGTTGGCGATAAATGTATACGTACCATTACTATTCATTGTAATGGTTGCTGTAGAACCTGCAGGTTTTGAAAGAAATGTTGGTGTACCATATGTTGTTCCGGCAGGCACTTTATCATTTGTTGATACATCACCCGGAATCTGAACATTTACAAATGTTACATTAATATCTGGATTAAATATCGGACAGGGATTAAATACCAGCTTAATAACCTGTGTTGTATGATCAGAGCATTTGATATGCAGCCACAGATCATCTCCTATATCATCATCAGAAAGTGTTCCGCTAAATTTTCCATCTTCATGCCTGTTTACATGGCAACTACTTGATGATATTTGTTTGTCATGTTCAGGATCAAAATATCCTTTACTGTTTGGATCATCATCTTTATAAATTTTATAATCTTCATCAATATCATCATCGCTATCATTATTAATGTCAAATTCATATTTCTTAGTAGAACATTCTAAATGTCCATTTATAATTTTAGGTTTTGCTGCACCTATTATTGAACAATGGATATGAGAATTTTGAGAATTAGCCTGTGTTGACCATATAATTCCGTTTATGTTTGAATTGATGCAACCACCGTTTACAGAACTACTTAATAAAACATGAGTAACAGTATACCTGTAAAATGCATGAGGGCCGCTTCCACTTACCGGTGAGGAAGATGTTGTTAGTGAAGTACCTGTTGTTACACTTACAGTTGGATCAGGCCTATAGCCATATGAACTAAATACCGGATGAAAATAATCGTTATTATCAATAGCGATTGTTGCTAAAGCAGGATGGGAATTGCCGCTACCGTTTATGTCTGCATAAACGGGTCCTGATCCCCATTGCCAACGGGAATTGTTAACCATGGAGTAGTTTGCCGAATTCCATAAATGGATATAAATAAATTTATTTCCATTATTACGATCCATATCAAAGCTCACGTCAGCATAGCATTTACTATCGGAACCAGAACCGGAGGTATAGATATTAAGTTGAAGATTAGCTAAACTACACGGTTGTGCAGCTGCTTTATTTACAAATAGGCCTGTAAAAAGTAATAATGCGAGTACAGCTTTTTTCATACTAATCATTTTAGAATTTTTCATTAAAAAATTAAGAGAAATAAATACACGGCTTACCCATAGTATGGACGAGGATATTCGGGAGGATATTGGATAAATTCAACTGCACATAAATGCAGAATCTCTTAACAATTGAGGGTTATTTTTTTGTAGGATTGGGATACAGAACTTGTTTCTGCTTTACATAAAAAAAACAAATTTTGTGATCTTCGGCTGTGTTTTTAGGAATCAGAGTAATTCTTCAAGGGATAATCAGATGGGATAACAAAAGTATATCAATAATTTGAGAAATGCAAGTTCTTATCAGATTTAATACATTATATTTTGTTCTTAATCAGCTGAAATGCAAAATCTAATTGTTCCTTCTCTGTAAGCCAGGTGTTATCCAATTCAATGGCATCATCAGCCTTGCGAAGCGGACTAACTTCCCTGTGTGAATCAATGTAGTCACGCATTTCAATATTTGTTTTTATTTCCCCTATCGTTACATTTGGGTTTTTATCAAACAATTCTTTAAACCTTCTTTCTACTCTTACCGCTTCGTCTGCCTCCATAAATATTTTTAATTCAGCTTTAGGAAAAACAGTAGTGCCTATATCTCTTCCATCCATAACGATCCCTTTTTTCTCTCCCAGTTTTTGTTGCTGTGCCACAGCAAATTTTCTAACTTCTTTTATTGCGGCAACGTCGCTTACCTTTTCTGCAATAACAAGATCACGGATAACATACTCTATATTTTCTCCATTTAAATATATTTCTGATTGCTGATTATTATCATTAAAAATAAATTCGATAGTTACATCTTTTAATGCCTGTTTTACTTCTTTGGTTTCCGTCCAGTCGATATGATTTCTTAAAAAATACAATGTGATGGCACGATACATGGCGCCGCTATCAATATATACATAGCCTAATTTTTTTGCCAGCGCTTTCGCCAATGTGCTTTTACCGCAGGCACTCCATCCATCAATTGTGATAATAATTGCCATAAGCGCAAAAGTGGTTTAAAAATAAAAGAAGAACAAAAATATTTTTGATATGGCGCAAAACAAAAATGCTACCTCAAAAGAGATGGCATTTAATGGGAGAGATTTATTGGGTTTCCGTTGAATCTTCTCCAGAGCATATATTAGGGCTTTTAAAAGTTACCAAAAAAACATATACCAATTCCTTTTTAATAAAATTCTTATGGCTGAATTTTTCTCAAACCTGGTAAAATAAAAAAGGGCCAACCCCTAACGCTGACCCTTAACTTACACATGAATCTACCTTACACTCTTTAATTCCTTTCTGATGTTTTAATTCCTTTTAGAGATTTGTTTGGATTTTCAGGTAAACGATGAGATAAAAAAGGGACCGGCCCCTAACGCCGGCCCTTAACTTACACATGAATCTACCTTACTGTTTTATAATTCGTTCTGTTTGTCTTTGATTATTTGTTATCATTTGTATTACATAAATACCATTCGCCATGTTGCTGATATTTATCGTGTTTGTTCCGGCATTCCTTTTTCCCGTTTCAATCACTCTGCCATTTATATCCGCTAATTGATATTGATAATTTTCTTTTGCATTCACCATTATTTCGTTATGAACTAATGTTGATACTTTAAATAATTTTTCAGCCTGACCTGCAGATTTTAATGTGATAATATTTGAGTAAACTGTTTGGTCAATTACTGATGTAACTTTTAACCTGTAAAAAATATCTGCATTAATCGTTGGCGCATAAGTAAAACTATTTTCTTTGGGAGCAACAGTAGCCAGCGTACTAAAGAACCTTCCGTCTGTTGAGCTTTGTACAGCAATAGTTTTAATTGCCTCATCCGAAATAATATTCCAGCTTAAATTATGTTTGTTGTTATTTACTTTTCCTGTTAGTGCAACATCT
>DATCOF010000104.1:0-17865 GCA_036564845.1 Chitinophagaceae bacterium
AAGAAAAATTTCTTCAACATTCATCGGCAGAATGCCGCTTTTAAAATATCCTTTCTCAATTGCTTCTTTCGCTTTCCTGTGAGAATTGTAACTAAACTCATCCTGCGCTTCTCTGCTGATAGAATATTCTTTGGCAACGGCCTCTGCAGTTAGCCCCATACCCAAATAATAATCCGGGATATCAGAAGTAACCGAATATGCAGGCACAGTTTTCCATCCTGCAGTTGGCACCATGCTCATGCTTTCAGTTCCGCCAGCAACAATACATTCAGCCTGTCCGCTGCGGATCTTTGCAGTTGCAATAGCAATTGTTTCCAGTCCGCTGGCGCAATAACGGTTAACCGTCATGCCAGGCACTTCAATCCCTAATGCTCTTACACTTATCATCCGGCCAACCTGTAAGCCTTGCTCAGCCTCAGGTACAGCGTTTCCTACAATAAGGTCGTCCACTCTTTTTGGGTCTAACTGCGGAACGGTTGCCATCAATCCTTTAATAACATCAACCGCAAGATCATCGGGGCGATAAAATCTAAATCCACCTTTTTTTGCCTTTGCAACTGCGGTTCTGAAACCTGCTACTATATATGCTTCCTGCATTGTGTTATTTTAAATTTTGAATGATAAATTTTGAATGACTTCTCCAAAATTAAAATTTATAAATGAATCTCAGCCATCCCAAAATGCTAAAGTAATATCTTCGCAGCACTTCATGTATAAACTGCTCCGTAATATTTTGTTTTGGTTTGATGCAGAAAAAGTGCATTATTTTTCAATGAATTTTTTAAAGATAGTTTGTAAGATCAGTTTTATAAAAAAAATGATCGCCAAAAAATTCACACCGGTAGATACTCCTGTAAATGTTTTTGGATTACAATTTAAAAATCCTGTTGGCCTTGCTGCAGGCTTTGATAAAAATGCAAAATATCTTACAGAATTAGAAGCATTGGGTTTTGGTTTTATTGAAATTGGAACTGTAACTCCGTTGCCTCAAAAAGGAAATGATAAACCAAGATTATTCCGCTTGCCGAAAGACAAGGCATTAATAAACCGGATGGGGTTTAATAATGACGGAGTAATAGAAATAGCTAAGAGGTTAAAGAAGTGGAATAATTCAAAATTTAAAATTCAAAATTTAAAATTGATCATCGGAGGCAACATTGGTAAAAATAAAAACACACCAAATGAAGACGCATGGAAAGATTATGAAATTTGTTTCCTAGAATTATTTGATTGTGTGGATTATTTTGTAGTGAATGTAAGTTCGCCAAACACCCCCGGCTTAAGAGAACTGCAGGAAAAAGAATCATTAAGAAAAATTTTATCTCACCTGCAAAATTTAAATAGTAAAAAACAAAACCCTAAACCGATCTTATTAAAAATTGCTCCTGACCTTAATGAAGCAGAACTGAATGATGTTATCGATATTTCTCTGGAAATAAATTTAGATGGATTGATTGCAGCCAACACAACAATCAGCAGAGATCAACTACAAACAGAAAACAAGAAGTTACAAACTATCAGCGCAGGCGGATTAAGCGGCAATCCCCTGAAAGAAAGATCAACAGCAATAATAAAATACATCAGTAATAAAACAAACAAAAGATTACCAATTATTGCAAGTGGCGGGATATTTACAAGTGATGATGCTAAAGAAAAAATAAATGAAGGGGCCGTATTGGTGCAGGTTTGGACAGGTTTTATTTATGAAGGCCCGGCTATTGCAAAAAACATTTGCAGCCACCTTGCTTATCTTCACAAATAATTTTAATTGATGGGACATTTATTTTCAGGAGAAAGTATAATCAGCTTTTTGATACTGGTAGTATTAGAAATCGTACTCGGTATTGACAACGTAATTTTTGTAAGCATAATTTTAAACAGGATAAAGGATGAAAAAAATATAAAGACAGCACGCAGAATATGGATGATAACAGGAATGATATCGCGGAGTTTATTATTGTTAGGACTTAGCTGGTTGCTTGCTCAAAAAGGAAAATTTTTATTTACAGTTTTTGGAAAAGGTTTTGACCTGGCAAGCATTGTAATGATATGCGGCGGATTATTTCTTATCTATAAATCAGTAAAAGAAATACATGAAAAACTTGAGGGAGATAATCCTAATGAAGAAGTATTAAATCAAAAAGGACTTTCACTTGGCAAAGCGATCGGGCAAATAATTTTAATTGATGCTGTGTTTTCTTTTGACAGTATTATTACAGCAGGAGGCACTGCGCAGTTTGTTGAAATAATGATAGCTGCTGTTATTATTGCCATGATCATTATGTTTTTGTTCAGTCCAAAAATTTCTTCTTTTATTCATAAACATCCAACATTAAAAATGTTAGCGCTTTCTTTTTTAGTGATGATAGGTTTAAGCCTTGTTATGGAAGGATGGAGTTCGGAAGCTGCACATAAACTTGGGCTGAAAAATTATATTTATTTTGGAATGGCATTTTCATTTGGCGTTGAAATGTTGAATATGTACATGCGAAAAAAACAGAAAAGAAGTTCGAAAACTGTGGAGTTACACGAAGCATATTTTAAAGATACTCCTGAAGATTATGGAGACAGTGCAAAATAATTAATGATGGTTTAATAAAACAGCAGCCACCATTCCCGCAGTTTCTGTGCGCAACCTTGTATTACCTAAAGTAACAGGAATAAAATTATTTGCAACAGCAAGATCAATTTCATCTTTTGTAAAATCACCCTCAGGCCCGATAAGAATTATTGATGATTGATTATTTGCACCATTGTTTAATTGTTTTTTTTCTTCTTCAACACAATGGGCAATATATTTATTTTGTTGAGAAGAATATTTTACAGCTTCAGAATATTTTATTGGCTCATGCAACTTAGGTAACCATGCCTGTTGCGATTGTAACATTGCGCTTACCAAAATATTTTTCATTCTATCATGACGAAAATTTTGTTTCTCTGTTCGCTCACAAAGTAAAGGGATGATCTCTGAAATGCCTATCTCTGTTGCCTTTTCGAGGAACCATTCAAAACGGTTTGTATTTTTTATTAAAGAAATAGCAATGGTAATGTTTGATGAACGAAGTGCGATGTTTGATGTTGAAAGAACTTTTACTTCGGCAGCCTTTTTATTTTCTGAAATAATTTCAACAGTAATTATTTTTCCTTTGCCATTCGTAAGTTGGAGTTGTTCTCCATTCCTCATCCGCAAAACCTGGATGACATGTTTTGAAGTATCCTCGTTTAATGTAAAGTTGGTTTCTTTAGAAAACTCTTCCTGAAAAAAAAATGGTAAAGACATTTGTAAACTAAAATTTAGGTTTTTGTTTATCATGTCTTAAAGAAAATATTACAACACTTGTATCAAAAATTTCAAATACAACCTTGTAAGGAAATCTTTTTAGAATTATTCTTCTTCGGGTTTGATAAATAAAACTAAAGTATTGTGGATTTGACTTTAGAAGATTAAAAGCACCTCCTAATTCTTCCAGAAATCCATCACCTAAACCGATTCGATGTATTTCATACCAGCTATACGCTGATTCTATTTCGTCTCTTACTTCTTCCCTGAAAATTAAATGATAGCTCATTTACTCTTTGAAGATTTAGCGAAAGCTTTTACTTCATCCCAGGTATACGTTTTACCTTCATTTTTTAAATACTTTTCTCTTCGTTCTTCTACAATTTGTATTTCCTCATCAGATAAATAATTATCCTGAATTTTTGCCGATATAATGGTTTGCACTGCTTTTAAAAATTCTATATCATCAATATCATTTATCAGTTGATGAATTTCTTCTTTAATATTTATTGACTCAGCATCCATATAATAAATTTACAAAATCAATTTCAACAAAAGAATATCCTGAAATTAAAAAGGTGTCTCATCATCAAATTCTCCATCATTCATTTTACTTCCTTTTTGAATGTAGAGTTTGGCGCCATCACCATCAATATCACTAACAGGCTTCCAGCTTCCACCAGCGGGAAGATGGCTGCTGGCATCGATTCCATCTTCTTCAATAAATTTTTGAATATGCAGCAATGCTTTTAATTTGATCGTATCCAATTGCCCGTTCCTGTGCTTTGCAATACGTACATGCGTTTCGCCTTTATTGCTTTCTCCCATTTCATTTGCAGTGATATCATAATATTCAGGACGATACAAAAACATAACCATATCAGCATCCTGTTCAATAGCACCGGATTCCCTAAGATCACTTAACTGCGGAATTTTTTGTCCTTCTTTTGCGCCACGTTTTTCAACCTCACGGCTTAACTGGCTTAATGCAATGATAGGAATGTTCAATTCTTTTGCAAGCCCTTTCAGGTCTCTTGAAATGCGGCTTATCTCCTGCTCACGGTTGCTGTTGCGGTTCTCGCTTGTTCCGCTCATCAACTGCAGGTAATCGATAATTATCAATCCAACATTATGTTTGTTTTTTAAACGGCGACATTTTGCACGGAGTTCAAAAATATTCAGCGCTGCAGTATCATCAATGTGAATCGGAGCAGATGCTAATCTTTCAATTCCTTTTTTGTAGAGTTGTTTCATCTCATGTTCTTCTAATCTTCCTCTTGCAATTTTCTCTAACCATATTTCACTTTCAGCGCTTAAAATTCTTTGCACTAATTGCCCTGCACTCATCTCTAAAGAAAAGAAGCCAACTCCTGTTGGTTTTGTAGGATGCAATGCTGCATTGCGTGCAAGGTTAAGTGCAAATGCTGTTTTACCAACTGATGGACGTGCGGCCAAAATTATCAGATCGGTTGGCTGCCATCCGTAAGTTAATTTATCTAACAAATGAAACCCTGTAGGCACACCACTTATTTCATCCTGGCGTGTACGCAGATCTTCAATTCGCTGAATTGTTTTTACCAAAATAGTATCGATGCTTGCATAATCTTTACGAAGATGATTGTTGGTAATTTCAAACAGTTTACTTTCCGATTCATCTAAAAGTTCAAATACATCAGTGCTGTCTTCATAAGCATCGCTGATTATTTCTCCGCTAATTCTTATGAGTTCTCTTTGAATAAATTTCTGCAGGATAATTCTTGAGTGAGCTTCAATATTAGCAGATGAAACAACGGCATTGGTAAGTTTTGAAACATAATAGGCACCACCAACCACATCAAGCTCCTCACGAAATTTTAATTCTTCAACAACAGTTAAAAGATCGATGGGTAAATTTTTCTGTTGCAAACCCTGCATGCTCCTGTAAATACGCTGATTTGCTTCTACATAAAAACATTCGGGTTTTAAAATTTCTACAACAGTATCAAAGGCACTTTTTTCGAGCATGATGGCACCAAGTACTGCCTCTTCAAGGTCTTTAGCCTGGGGAGGAACTTTGCCATACATCATTGTTCCGAGGTCGAGCGAGCCACTTTTACGGCGGGTTTTTCTATCCTTATTGAGATTAGTAATATCCATAATTTATTCTACAGTTGTTAGGGTTAATAAACTGTTTCATCCGGCAAAAAATGATACAGGGCGGCTAAGATAAATGAGAATATTTTAAAAAAAATAAAGACTTTATCCTTAAGTTATTCAACCCCTTGTACACTTAGATTTCCTCATAATAGCACGGTTATTAACACTAAAATTGAGCTTCTCCACAAATTAAAATATTTTTCCGTTCTATTTTGAATGATATTCACAAAGTTAGGTGAAGAAAAATAATCTTAATTTTCCACCATCACATTCATTTTTATTTCTTATATAGAAATATTCCTAAAACCAATTCTACCCTTTAGATTCATCTTTCTTATTTTTGAAAATTCTTATAATTAATTATCGAATGAAAATCAGTTACAATTGGCTTAGTGAATACTTGTTAGAGATACCCGAACCGGGGAAATTAAGCAGCATCTTAACTTCCGTTGGATTAGAAGTTGAAAGCCTTGAAAAGTTTGAAGAAATAAAAGGAGGACTTGAAGGCCTGGTAATAGGCGAAGTAATTGAATGCATAAAACATCCCGATGCAGATAAATTAAAACTCACAAAAGTAAATGCAGGTAATGGCGGGATGTTGCAAATTGTTTGCGGTGCCCCAAATGTAGCAGTGGACCAAAAGGTTGTAGTAGCAACAGCAGGTACTACAATATATCCATTAAAAGGAGAACCAATTACGATGAAGAATGCAAAGATTCGTGGACAGGAAAGCCAGGGAATGATCTGCGCTGAAGATGAAATAGGAATAGGAGAAAGTCATGAAGGAATTATTGTTTTACCGGATAGTGTTGAAGTTGGGAGTAAAGCCTCAGAATATTTTACTCCTTACGCTGATTGGATTTATGAATTAGGCATTACGCCAAACCGCATGGATGCAATGAGCCACCTGGGTGTTGCTAAAGATGTATATGCATACTTATCTCATCACAATAAAAAAAGTGCTGCCGTAAAATCTCCGTTTAAAAATAATTTTAAAGTTGATAATCAAAACCTATCAATAGAAGTAACGATAGAAAATAAAGAAGCCTGCCAACGTTATTCCGGCGTTAGCATAACCAATATCACAATTGCGGAAAGTCCCAAATGGTTGCAACAAAAATTAAAAAGTATTGGCATTCGCCCGATAAATAATATCGTTGATATTACTAATTATATTCTTCATGAAACGGGGCAGCCGCTGCATGCTTTTGATGCTGATGAAGTAAAAGGAAAAAAAATAATTGTAAAAAATCTTACAGAAGGAACTTCGTTTGTAACACTTGATGAGAAAGAAAGAAAATTAAATGCAGAAGACCTGATGATATGCGATGGAGATGAAGCACCCATGTGCTTTGGCGGTGTTTTCGGCGGATTTAAAAGTGGAATAAAAGATGCAACAAAAAATATATTTTTAGAGAGTGCATGGTTTCAACCAAGATCAATAAGAAGAACATCTCTGCGGTATAATTTAAGAACTGATGCATCAAGCCGGTTTGAGAAAGGCGTTGACATTAGCAATACAGTTGCTGTTCTTAAAAGAACTGCGATGATGATAAAAGAAATTGCCGGCGGAGAAATTGCATCGGATATTGTTGATGTATATCCAAACCCGAAACAGAAAACAGAAGTTGTTTTAAAAAATCATTACCTCAAAAAAATAAGCGGTAAAAATTATCATCCCGATACAATAAAAAATATTTTGCAAAGCCTCGACTTTGAGATATTAAAAGAAGGACAGGACGACATTCGTATTGCAGTACCATTCAGCAAACCCGACATCAGTTTACCAGCAGATATTATTGAAGAAATAATGCGCATCGATGGATATGATAATGTTGAAATTCCATCAGCGATAACCATTTCACCGGCCGTGGAGACAGCAGGCTTTGAAGCCGCTTACAAAGAAAAAATTGCAAACTATTTAACCGGGTTCGGGTTTTCAGAGATGCTTACCAACTCAATAACCAACAGTGCATATTATAACGAAGAGGTTTTGCAATCAACTGTAAAGCTTCTTAATAATTTAAGCGTAGCATTGGATGTCATGCGGCCTGCTCTGTTAGAAACAGGATTAGAAAGTGTAGCACATAATATCAATCACAAAAACAATAACCTCTTGTTATTTGAATTTGGGAAAGCTTATTCCACTTCAAGCACAGGCAAATACAATGAGGAAGAACATTTATGTTTATATGCTTCAGGAAATAAAAATCAACAGGGCTGGAAGGATAAAGAAAACAAAACAGACATCTATTTTATAAAAGGTGTTTGCGAAAAATTATTTCAGTTATCCGGAGTTGTTGATATAAGTTTTAAAGTTTCTGATGATTCTCTTGTTGCTTATGCTAAAAACGAAATGGTTGCACAAATTAGATCAGTTCAAAAAAATAAACTTGATCAATTCTCAATAAAACAACTTGTATTTTTTGCAGACATACATTGGGAGAAATTAACTGCACTCACAAAAAAAATAAAAATTGAATTCTCTGAAATATCAAAATATCCTGAAGTACAAAGAGATATTTCCATGATAGTAAATAAAAATATTTTGTATGAAAATGTGGAAAGATTGACGAATAATTTAAACATATCTAAACTGGTTAACATTAAATTGTTTGATATTTTTGAGAGTGAAAAATTAGGAATGGATAAAAGATCTCTTGCAATCAGTTTTACTTTTTCTGATAAAGAAAAAACCCTTACTGATAAAGAGATAGATGCTATGATGGATAAAATAATTGTATCTTATAAAAAAGAATTAGCCGCAGAAATAAGAACTTCATAATGGATAATCTTGAAGTACATATAAAATCAGTTAACGAAAAACTTCAGCAGTTATTAAAAAAACATGCGGTTATAAAAAAAGAGAACGACAATTTAAAGGAAGAAGTAAAAAAACTTTTACAAAAAGAAGAGAATTATAAAACAACATTGCATGCCCTTGATGAAAAAGTTGATATTTTAAAAGCTTCCTCCGGGCAAATGACTGAGGTAGACCAAAAAGATTTTGAAAAGCGCATCAACCAGTATATAAAAGAAATTGATAAATGCATTGGATTGCTAAGTGATTAATTATGGACGAACAACTCATCCCCATAAATATTTTGATCGGCGATAGAACCTATCGCATAAAAAGTCTGCCTAAGGATGAAGAAATTATCCGCAAGACCTTAAAAATAATCAACGATAAAATAATTGAATTTAAAACCGAATTCGCCGGGAAAGATATGCAGGACTATATCGCTATGGTTTTAATTTGGTACGCCACCCAAGCTGCCTCCACAGGAAATAACCAGCAAACCGAAAGTGAATTTGTTGAGCTTTTATCAAAATTAGAATTACAAATTGATAAAGCTTTGTGACACCCCAACAGGTTGTCCATTAATTTCCATAGTTTTTATTTACCTTCGTTTTATCACGATTCTCATTTGAGTAATAGTTGATTAAGTAGTAAAAGATTATGAACCGTTTTAAAACATTAATTCAAAATGACACAAATACTCCCAATAATAATTGGTGTTGCCGCCCTAATAGTAGGTATTCTACTGGGTAAATTCATCTTTGCAAAAAACACAAAAAAACAGTTAGAAGAAGCGGACCAACAGGCACAAAAAATTATTTCCGACGGCAAAACACAGGCTGAAACATTAAAAAAAGAAAAACTTCTTGAGGCAAGGGAAAGCTTTGTTCAATTAAAGGCTGATCATGATAAAGAAGTTTTTCAGCGCAACCAGAAATTAAGTGAAGCCGAAAATCGCCTTAAGCAGAAAGAACAAACCCTTAATCAAAAAGACCAAAGTATTGCCAAGATCATTAAAGACAATGAGGTAATAAAAGAAAATCTAACCCGTCAAACAGAGGTGGTAAATATTAAGCGTACTGAGCTTGAAAAACACCAGGAAGAGCATATAAAAAGGCTAGAGAAAGTGGCTGGACTTTCTGCCGAAGAAGCAAAGGCACAATTAATAGAAAGCCTTAAGCAGGAAGCACACTCACAGGCGCTTAGTATTCAGCAGGAAATTATTGATGATGCAAAACTGAGAGCTAATAAAGAGGCGAGAAAATTAATTATTCAAACAATACAACGCACCGCCGCGGAGCAGGCCATTGAAAATGCAATTACTGTTTTCAATCTTGAAAGTGATGAAATAAAAGGATCTATTATTGGCAGGGAAGGCAGGAACATCCGTGCAATAGAAGCTGCTACCGGCGTGGATCTTATTGTTGATGACACCCCTGAAGCGATCATTCTTTCATCATTCGATCCGTTGCGCCGTGAGATCGCAAGACTTTCATTACAACGCCTGGTTACAGATGGCCGTATCCATCCTGCCCGCATTGAGGAAGTTGTGGAAAAAACACGTAAACAATTAGAAGATCAGATCATAGAAATTGGAGAACGCACCGTAATTGAATTAGGCATCCACGGCCTGCATAAAGAATTGGTTCGGATAGTTGGTAAGATGCGGTTCCGTTCGTCTTATGGACAAAACTTATTAATGCATAGCCGTGAGGTAGCAAATCTTTGCGGAATAATGGCTGCCGAGCTGGGTATGAATGCAAAACTGGCAAAGCGTGCCGGTCTTTTACATGATATTGGTAAAGTGCCGGATGAAGAAACTGAATTAAGTCATGCCTTGCTGGGAATGAAGCTGGCAGAAAAATATGGCGAAAATCCTGCGGTTTGTAATGCCATCGGCGCTCACCATGATGAAGTGGAAATGCAATATGTCATCTCTCCTATAGTTCAGGCTTGTGACTCAATGAGTGGTGCAAGGCCGGGAGCACGCAGGGAAATAATGCAGCAATATCTACAGCGCATTAAGGATCTTGAAAATCTTGCCTTAGCTTATCCCGGGGTTGAAAAAGCTTATGCTATCCAGGCCGGTCGTGAATTGAGGGTAATTGTAGAGGCAGATAAAGTATCAGATGGTGATAGCGATAAGTTAAGTTTTGAGATCGCTCAAAAAATTCAGACTGAAATGACTTACCCCGGCCAAATAAAAGTTACTGTAATTAGAGAAAAGAGAGCCGTAAACATGGCGAGGTGATTCGTTCTAAAACGTTTAAGGTTTAAAGCCGTTTAAGGTTTAACCCGCAGATTTTTTAAAACTTTTAAACCTTAAACCTTAAACCATTAAACGTTTTTCCTTACCTTTGCGCTCTTAAAATAAAAGTCATGGATGCTATTGCGTTTGTTCACGAACAATTAACTGTAAAAAAAGAACTGCCGAAATTTAAAGCCGGCGACAATATAACTGTAAACTATAAAATTCAGGAAGGCAATAAAGAGCGTATCCAGAGTTTTAAAGGAGATGTTATTAAACGCCAGGGCGAAGGCGGTACTGCAACATTCACTGTTCGTAAAATAAGCGACGGCATTGGTGTTGAACGTTTGTTTCCATTATTCTCGCCCAATATTGACAGCATACAATTGCATAAGGTTGGTAAAGTACGCCGTGCAAAATTGTATTTCCTGCGTGAGAGAAGCGGTAAGAGTGCCCGTATCAAGGAAAAAAGAATGAAATAATAATCTTAATACAATTATAATATTTTACCGGAAGCTATAAGGCTACCGGTTTTTTATTTAATATTGATCTCCATTAAAACTGGCAGTCCATGAAAAAATCACTGATCATCATGCTATTCCTTGCATTTATCTTAGGCAGTTGTTCCCACGGAATTTCTCCTTATGAAGCAGCAAACGGCAAAGCAAAATGTGGCAAAACTTATATAAAATAATTTACCACGCATACTTTTAAAAAATTTTCGGCAGGTAATTAAAAGATTTGTTATTATATACATCTATAAAGCTTCTATTCAATAATAATGTATCTTTGAACTTCTAATTTAAAAACTATGTTACTTACATTTTTAAACTCTTATTTTCTTCTTTCCATGCCAGGTGGCTCTGAATGGATATTGATCCTCTTAGTTGTTTTATTATTTTTTGGAGGCAAAAAAATTCCTGATCTTATGAGAGGGATTGGCCGTGGCGTTCGTGAATTTAATGATGCCAAAACAAATGTAAAAAATGAGATTGAAGCCGGCATGAGTGAGAAAGACAAGAAAGAGCAAGATGCCGAACTTGAATTAAAACAGGCGCAGGAAAGATTATTGCAGGCGCAGGCAAAAGTGCAACAAACACAGCAAGCTCAGCAAACGCAATATCAAACCGAATTGCCTAAATAAATTTTTTAAAAAATAGATTCGGCTGAAGTGTTCGATATCCAACTGGATTTTCCTGCACTTCAGCCGATTTTTATTAATTACTACCCGATAAATTGTATCAATACAAAAACATACAACAATACCAACAACAAATTGCAAACGATAAGATCGGTTGTGAGAATGCTGTAAAATATTTTCTTGACAGGATAGAAAATAACAAACACCTGAATGCTTTTATTGAAGTGTATGCAGAAGAAAGTATTCAAAGAGCAAAGGCTTTAGATACAAAAAGAAATAACGGAGAATCCTTAGGAAAACTTCACGGAGTTATTGTTGCACTTAAAGATGTTATCTGTAATAAGGACCATAAAGTAAGTGCCGCATCAAATATTTTAAAAGACTTTACCTCTGTTTATAGTTCAACTGTTGTAGAAAAATTATTGGCTGAAGATGCAATTATTATTGGCAATTGTAATTGCGATGAATTTGCAATGGGCAGCACTAATGAAAATTCTGCTTACGGAAAAGTATTAAATGCTTTGGATGAGACTAAGGTCCCTGGCGGATCTTCAGGTGGTTCAGCAGTGGCAGTTCAGGCCGGCTTGTGTATGGTAAGTCTTGGAAGTGATACTGGTGGCTCAGTGAGACAGCCTGCAGATTTTTGCGGCATCATTGGTTTAAAACCCACTTACGGAAGAATATCGCGGCATGGATTAATTGCTTACGCTTCTTCTTTTGATCAGATCGGAATTTTTGGAAATGATATTGATGATGTTGCTTTAGTGTTACAAGTTATTTCAGGAGCAGATGAATATGACAGCACCGTTTCTGATAAAAAATTAGAAAAATTTAATCCTTCATCTGACAGAAATAAAAAATATAAACTAGCCTATTTTAAAAATGCTTTGCATCATCCTTCTCTTGATCCTGAAATAAAAAATGGTATAGAGGGTCTTATAAAAAAATTAAGAGACGATGGTCATGAAGTAATGGGAATTGATTTTGAATTGTTGGATTATATTGTTCCGGCCTATTATGTTTTAGCCACTGCAGAAGCATCCAGCAACCTTTCACGTTATGATGGTGTGCGTTTTGGGCAAAGGGAATCTTCTGTTAATGATCTTACAGATATGTACACTAAAACCCGTACAAAAGGTTTTGGAAAAGAAGTTAAGCGCAGGATAATGTTAGGCACCTTTGTTTTAAGCTCCGGTTATTATGACGCCTATTTTACAAAAGCGCAGAAAGTAAGAAGGCTTTTGGTTGATCAAACAGAAAATATCTTCAAAGATTTTGATGCAGTCCTAATACCAACTGTTCCTGCTACTGCGTTAAATATTGGTGCAATGGAAAAAGATCCTGTAGCAACATACCTCGCTGATATTTATACGGTATTTGCCAATCTTACAGGTATTCCTGCTATTTCTTTACCATTATTTAAACATAGTAATAACATGCCTTTCGGTGTCCAGATTATGACAGATAAATTCAATGAGCTACCTTTGCTCGAGATATCCAACATGATATTTAAGGATCATAAAACAGTATGAGGAGAATTTTATCCATATCTTTTTTATTAATTGTATTACAGTACAATTCTTCTGCAAAAAAATTTGGAGGCAATCATTTTTTTCAAAAAGTAACAGAGGATACAACAGTAAAATCTCCCGATCCTGAAGATCAAACTATTGAGGAAATATTAAAATCACGGGAACTTCCAAAAAAAGAAAAGATCCAATACCTAAGCCAGGAAACTAAATATGGCTTTAAGAATCTTTTTAAAAACTTATCCTACAATTCCACGATGCCTTATGCATCCCAGGTAAATCCATATGCAGAAACTTACATGCAGGATTATTTGCATGCACACGGCAGTTATCTTCAAAAATTAAAAGGTACAGCAACTTTAAAATTTAATTTTATTGATAACATTCTTTCACAATATGGCTTACCGAAAGAATTAAAATATTTGGCTGTTATTGAAAGTGACCTTAATTCAAATGCAACCTCGTGGGTGGGAGCCAAAGGCCCATGGCAATTTATGAGTTACACGGCAAAGGATTATGGCTTACAGGTTAATAGTTTTGTTGATGATAGAACAGATTACTACAAAAGCACAAATGCCGCGGCAAGATATTTACTCGCCTTGTACAAAGATCTAAAAGATTGGTTGCTTGTAATTGCGGCCTACGATGGCGGTCCGGGAAGGGTTTACAGCGCTATAAAACAAAGCGGCTCAAGAAATTTTTGGGCATTACAATATTATTTGCCGGAAGAATCACGGAATCATGTAAAGAAATTTATTGCCACACATTATATTATGGAAGCGGCTGATAATAGCGCTCCTTCTGATATGGATTATACAACTTTAAAATCCGGCAACAATGTTTTTAAATCTACCATCTCACAGGAAGATGCCAATAATACTGAGGCTCTCAATATTTCCGGGAAATATAATTCAGTGATAATTGCGAAAAATCTTTCGCTGGATATTATAGAATTTAATCGTCTGAATCCCGGCTTTGATATGGTAATGTCTTCAGGTGAACCATTCAATCTTAGATTACCTTCTGATAAAATGGATCTTTTTGTAGCCAATAAATATCCAATCCTGAATGAATGTGTGCATGTTTTATTGAATACAGTTAATACTGAAACCAAAACTGTTTATCCTGAAAAGGTAAAATTCAAAAAGAAAAAATAATCACTCCAATACTTTTTTCATCGCCTCAATTTTTAAGAGGCATTCTTCATATTCCTTTTCTGCATCACTATAAAAAGTAATTGCTGAGCCCGCCTGCATGCTTACATATTTATTGGTTGAATTATAAAGCAGGCTGCGGATAACAACATTAAAATCAAAATCATTTTCGGGAGTTATGTAACCAATTGCGCCGGAGAATAAGCCACGCTTCGTTTTTTCATATTGCTCTATCAATTGCATCACACTTTTTTTAGGAGCGCCTGTCATAGAGCCCATAGGGAAAGTAGCTTTTAAAATACTTGCAAAGCTTGCATCCCTATTGATTGTACCGCTTACAGTAGAGATCATTTGATGAACCTGCGGAAATGTATACAGTCCGAAAAGTTCATCCACCTTCACAGATCCTTCAATGCATACTTTACTAAGATCATTACGCACAAGATCTACTATCATTACATTTTCCGAGATCTCTTTTTTGTTGATCGAAAGATTTTTTTTATTTCTTTCATCTTCATTAGCATTTTGCAGATCTCTTTTGGAAGTTCCTTTTATTGGCTGTGAAAATATTTTATCGCCAACCTTCTTTAAATATCTTTCCGGGCTGGAGCACAATAAAAATTTATCATTAAGCTTGTAAAATCCTGCAAAAGGATTTGGAGATAGTTGGCTAAGCTTTACATAAATATCCAATGGATCGATCTCGCAATGCTCTGCATAAAATTCCTGGCAAAAATTTAATTCATAACAATCACCGCGAAGAATATGCTGCTGAATTTGCGCAACTGCTTCCAGGTATTCTTCTTTTGAAAACCTGTTTTTAATTGTAGCGATTGATTTTTTTATTTTACGGTCTTCAGAAGTAGATAGAATATTTTGATAAATAACTTCAGAATCACCATTAATAATTCCAATATCTAACGTGTTCGTTTTTAAGATCAAAACAATTTCGGGAACAAAAAAGAATATGTCAGGAAATTGAATGCCATCAAAATTTTGAGAAGATAAATTCTCGATCTCATTCTTGAGATCGTAGCCAAGATGACCGAATACCCAATCTTTCTGTTCGTGCATAAAATCCTGCAATTCTTCAAAAGCATTGCCAGGTATTGGTTGCAACGTTTTTACTGAGCCTGCAGCCAATAAACATTCAAATTGTGGATCTAAAAAATTATATTGATTATTATCAAGCAAACAAAAAATGTTGAACTGATTTGCCCAATTCAACATTTTTGTTTTAACCGCTGTAAAATTATTTACCGGGTAAGATGTAAACTTTCTATTCACTATTTTTATACATAACGGTAAGGATTAAAAATCCTCATCGTCGTCATCATCACCCGTACCCTCATTAAAAAGATCGAGTGTTTTAAAATCATCATCCAGACCGAGATCATCTTCATCAGTTTTCCCTTTTTTTGAAGAGCCTGCTTTTATCTTTGATTTTGGAATATCAAATTCTTCAAAATCCGGATCGTAATCATCGTCTTCCGTTTTCCCCCAATCATCTTCCACATCATCTATATCATCATCATCGTCATCATCTTTCTTTTTTGCAGATCCCTTCCCTTTTTTTACAGGCTTTTCATCCATATCAAGATCGTCAGTATCATCATCGTCAGTATCAGATTTTGATGTCTTCTTAGAAACGACCTCATCGTCTTCAGAGAAAGATTTTTTTGCTGAAGTTTTTTTATTATCAATTTTTGATTTCATGTGCAATGGGATTAATAATGTAAATTTTCTTCGAGTTTTTCAATTAGCCAAAAATATTTGGATATTTTTTTATTTAATACTGTAAAAACTACAATCATAATGCCACAATGATCTGGTCACTTCCCGGCCCATTGGAAATAAATTTTACCGGGATATTTAAAGTTTTATTCAGATAGTTTATATACTCTTTCATTTTAAAAGGTAACTCCTCAAAACTTTTTACTCCTGTAATATCTGTTTTCCATCCTTCAAAAGTTTGATACAGTGGCTCAATACTCAACCGCATCATTTGGTAAGGAATCTCATCTGTTTCTTTATTATCAATTTTATATTTATTACATACCTGCAATGTATCCAAAGAATCCAATACATCTGCCTTTGTCATTATCAATTGTGTTACCCCATTTATCATGCAGGCAAATTTTAATGCCACCAGGTCTATCCATCCGCAACGGCGTGGGCGGCCGGTTGTACTCCCGAACTCATTACCTATTTTTCTTAACTGTTCCCCGGTTTCATCATTTAATTCTGTAGGGAATGGGCCACTGCCAACTCTTGTACAATATGCTTTGGTAACACCCAGTATCTCTTTTATCTTTTGCGGCGCAACACCAAGCCCTGAGCAAACACCGGCAGAAATTGTATTGGAAGATGTTACAAAAGGGAATGTACCAAAATCAACGTCAAGCATGCTTCCCTGTGCTCCTTCTGCCAATACTTTTTTACCCTGCTGAATTTTGTCATTGATAAAATATTCTCCATTTACAATTTGCAAGGTTTTTAAAAATTCAAGTCCCTCAAAAAATTCTTCTTCCCACTGAGAAATATCTTCATTAAAAGAAAAATTTTCTAACAGTTTTTGATGTTTTAATCGTAAGCGAATGTATTGCGTGGTAAAACTTTTATCAAGTATGTCGCCTACCCGTAAACCATTACGACCTGTCTTATCCATGTATGCAGGGCTTATTCCTTTTAATGTAGAACCTATCTTGTCATTGCCTTTTGATGCTTCGCTGGCTTTATCAATGGCACGGTGCGTTGGTAATATCAAATGTGCCCGCTGACTTATGAAAAGATTTTTTCTATAATCCATTCCCATTGCTGCAACTGATTCACATTCTTTTTTTAAGATAAGCGGATCGAGCACAACGCCATTGCCGATAAGATTAATTTTATTTTCATGAAAAATTCCGGAAGGAATCTGGTGCAGCACAATTTTTTTCCCATCTACATATAAGGTATGGCCGGCATTGGGGCCGCCCTGGAAACGGGCAATTACATCGTAGCCTTTTGCAAAATAATCTACAATTTTTCCTTTGCCCTCATCGCCAAATTGTAAGCCGAGAATAACGTCAACCATGTGAGTACTGAATTTTATCCCGATTACAATCAGGAGTTAAGTTGCGCAAAAATAAAATGAAAAAAAGTAAATGCGGTTTATATTTCTGCATTGTTTGAAAATGGTGGAAAAAGATATTTCTTAAAAAATTATAAAGCAGCAATAGGAATCTTAAATGTGTCTATTAGTAAAGTACTTTAAGTCCATGGGTAAAATTATTATAACAATAACTGTGTTTCTGATGACAATTCAGTTACATGCTCAAAAGTTGCGAAAGATCTCTACAAATATTGACTTCCATATAAACACTACTCTTTACGACAGAACATTATCAAATAATGGAACAGGCTTTGGATTGGCTTTGCAAACAATTATTAATACCAAGGCAAAATTTACGCCCACTATTGAAATTGCCAGTAATGTTTACGGTGGTACAAAACAATTTTTTATGACTACAGACGGCAAGCCCATTTACGGGAAGAGTAGTGTAACAACGGTTTTTGCAGGAGCAATGTATAATGC
>DATCOF010000105.1:0-7019 GCA_036564845.1 Chitinophagaceae bacterium
ATTCTTCATCAATAAGATTAGTAGATTCAATAGTTAACATGTAATCTTTTCATATAAATTTTAACTATACCCCGATTCATAGATTTAGTTTTGTAATACTTATAACAAAATGGAAATACGATATCTAAGGCTTATAAAAGCGATTGTTGAAGAAGGTAGCATTACCAGGGCTATGGATGTTTTGCATTTGTCCCAAAGTGCATTGAATTACCAATTAAAAGAAGCGGAACTGCAGGTAGGAACATTGGTTTTTTACAGAAGAAACAAGAGACTAATTCTAACGCCTGTTGGTAAGAAGTTATATGCTATGGCCAATAAAGTGTAGTACAAATGTTTTTTACAGTGATACAAAGTTATTCTTTTTGGCCAAAAGACTTTTACCCTTTAAATCCTGGCTTGGATATTTTGTCTGAACTATGATTTTTGGTATGGTTAGGATTCCCATGATTATAAAATGCACCAGTTGGCTTTTAGGATTACTAACCCTGTTCATCTTTAAATCCTGTAAATCCTGATGCTGACCATTATTTACAGTAAACCTACCTTTACTGGCTAATGGTAGTATAGAATAGATTTTACTAAGAATTTATCCTGTGGAAATCCCGGGCTTGTATACTGAGAGAGTAGTAGATATATCCTGATTTTAGATTTCACAAAAAATATATTCAGTATACAATATAAACTTAGGAATAATGGAGCTTAAAATTATGATGAAACTGACCAATCATAACTCTTATTATTCTAATGGAATTTTATATGAATGGTAGCTGAATTGCTTTTGCAGGAATGCGTTTTATCATGTTTCCCTGGCTAATTCAATAAAATTATATTCGGGAAGTTTCAGGAATTACAGACCAATATAACCAGTTTACACACCCCGTTCCAATGAATAGAAGATATAAAACTCCTTTAATAATTTATTTTTATATCTTTGTATTTTAAAAGAAAAAAATGGTTTCAAAAACTTGTGAATATGCTATTCGGGCGATGATTTTTATTGCACAGAAATCCAAAAAGGAAAGTATAACAGGAATGAATGAAATAGCAGATAAAATTGGGAGTCCAAAATATTTTATAGCGAAAGTTTTGCAGGATTTAGTCCGTAAGGAGCTTCTTCAATCACTAAAAGGACCTACCGGAGGATTTTACATCGCTAAAGAACAACTTGGTTGTTCTTTAGCTGATATAGTTAAAGCTGTAGACGGGAACAAGCTTTTTTCGGGTTGTGGTCTGGGGCTAAAAACTTGCTCTGAAACTAAACCTTGCCCAATTCACAATAAATTTATAATAGTCAGAAAAGATATTTATAATATGCTTCAGGAGGCTAAAATAGGAGAGTTCAGTAAAAACCTGGAAAAGAATCTGACATTCCTAAAACGGAAATGAAAAATTTAATATAATAAAGGATAAAAAGGTATTAATATATTTATAATGAAAACCGGCTACTTTTATAAAAGATTATTTCTGGGTACATTTTGCCTATTTGATTCTTTTACATTGTTTGCGCAGGCTGATACTACAGCCACCGCTCAATTTATTCCTAATCATAATGGAAGCATTTTATTGCTGATTGTACTCTTAATTATTTTATTGGTCGCAGCAATATTTCTGAAAATAAAAACTACAGAGGTTATTATGACAGCGAAAAAGAAAAAGCAAGAGAATGAAGAAGGCCGCCTGAATCAATACATAAGTAATATGGATAGTAAACAAATAGGTGAGTTCATTCAGTATAAACAAGGGCAAAGAAATCACGGTACATCCTGGGGAAGTGGAGGTAATTTCATGTTGCTGATTTTTATTTTGCTGATACCCTCATTGTTTCTCACCCAAAATATTTTTGCGCAAACCGGCGAACAGAACGCAAGTTCCGTACTCAGTGATCCTGGAGTAGTCATCACCATTACCTTAATTCTTGTTCCCATCTTGGTCGGTATTATTTTAATGATATTTAAAGTAAGAAATGTTTTGAAACAGTACCGCCGGAAGCAAAATCTTGATGAGGCTGAAAAACTTGCCGCTTTCCTGAAAGAATTACCAGATGATGAAATAAGCGAAACCTTATTAAAAAGAAAAGCTGCATTGGATTACAGGCTTGCGAACGATGAATTATCGGGGCAATTGAAAGCAGAAGACAGCAAAGGATTAATCAACATAAATACTAACGGCAGTATTCCTGTTGTTGCCATAAAAAAGAAGGCGCTCAAACGGCCGAATTTAGATCCGCAGTTAACAAAACTTATTTTATGGTACCTGGGCTGCGCTACTTTCTGGCTGTTGTTTGGAACTACAATTGGAGAGTATCTTGGTATTAAATTCGTGGCGCCGGATGTGGATCACATAAGCTGGTTAAGTTTTGGACGCCTTAGGCCAGTTCATACCAATGTGGTTTTTTGGGGTTGGGCATCGCTGGGCATGTTGGGGCTTGGATATTACATTGTGCCTACCGTGAGCAATACTTCTTTACGGAGTATGAAACAAGGCTGGTACACGCTAATTCTTATTAATGCTTCTGTGGTATTGGGTACAATATGCCTTATGGCAGGCATCAACAATAGTGGTGGTGAGTACCGCGAATACATTTGGCCAGTGATGTTGTTATTTGCCATCGGGCTTGTATTAACGTTAATTAATTTTTTAAGAACGATAGCCAAACGAAAAACTAAAGAAATTTATATTTCCAATTGGTACATGGTGGCGGCCGTAATATTTGCAATAGTAATTGTGTTAGTAGCCTATCTTCCTTTTTGGGCAAACGGGCTCGGCAATACAATTGTACAAGGTTATTACATGCACCAGGGCGTGGGTATGTGGTTTATGCTTTTTACCCTAGGCATTGTTTACTATATGCTTCCACAGCAACTTAATAAACCGATCTATTCTTATAGTTTGGGCATCCTTGCATTTTGGACCCAGATATTATTTTACACATTGATAGGAACGCATCACTTTATTTTCAGCGCTATTCCATGGTGGTTGCAAACCATTGCTATTGCAGGCAGTGCTGGGATGGCAATTCCGGTGGTAGCCGGAACAACGAACTTTCTCATGACTTTTAAAGGATCATGGTATAAGTTGCCGGGCAGTTACACGTTGCCCTTCTTTTTAGTAGGCATCATATTTTATTTTACAGGTTCTATGCAGGGTACTGCAGAAGCCTTTCGCACGTCTAATTTATACTGGCACTTTACTGATTTCACGGTGGCCCATTCGCACCTTACTATGTATGGAATCATCTGTTTTTTTGTTTGGGCCGGTATTTATGCAGTGGTACCGCGACTTACCGGTAAAGAACCTCCGCAAATAACAGTAGGAGCACATTTCTGGCTGGCGCTGATCGGGTTACTTTTTTATACCGTTCCACTTATGTATGGAAGCACCATCAAGGGAATCATGTGGATGCAGGGAAAACCATTTATTGATGGCGTGGTTTTCATGGCGCCATATTGGTTATGGCGTGCTATCGGGGGAAGCCTCATGTGGTTGTCGCATTTATTCTTCGCTTATAATATGTATAAAATGCTCGCAGGTAGCGCCGTAGCTGACGTGAAAGATATGGCATTAGAAAAATTAAAAAACGAGCAAAATAATTTTGATCCAATTGCATAAAAGATATTGATATAACATGGAATTATTTGATAATCATAAAAGGCTTTTTGGAACAGCCACCTTATTCTTTGTTAGTTTAACTTTGCTGGTAGCAATTATTCCTGCATTCAACATGCAAAATAATAATGCCGTTCTGCCTAATGCAGAGACGTTAAGCGCAGAAGCTTTAAAAGGCAAAGAGATTTATATTGCGAATGGCTGTATAGGTTGCCATACCCAGCAGGTGCGCAATGTAGATATGGATAAAGTATGGGGCTCACGGCCAAGCATAGCCGCAGACTATGCCGGTATTCATCGCCAGGATTTCTGGCGAAATACTGCTACTCTTTTAGGCTCTGAAAGAACCGGTCCCGATCTTACAAATGTTGGTAACCGGCAGGCGAGTAAAGATTGGAATCTTGTACATTTATATAATCCCCGGATTGTGGTTCCACAATCTGTGATGCCTGCATTTTCCTGGATGTTTGAAATAAAGAAGGTGCCGGCAAAGGGTGATGTAATTGTAAACATTCCACAGGAATATTTGCAAGGCGAAACCGGCAAAGTAGTAGCCTCTGATGAAGCATTGCAACTGGTGGCCTACCTGTTATCGCTTAAGCAAACTAAATTACCCGATGGAACAGCAACTCCTGCATTCCTGTATAAAAGAGAAACAAAACAGGAGGGAAGTTCTTCTGCTTCAAAAGAATTAGATGGTGTAGCGCTATATACTGCTAATTGCCAAAGCTGCCACCAGGTAAATGGTGAAGGTTTGAAAGGTGCCTTCCCTCCATTAAAAGGAAGTAAGGTGGTGCAGGATGACAATCCTGAACTGATGGTGAATATTATAATGAATGGATATAGTGGCCGCATCCAGGAAGGCTTTGGCCCAATGCCTGCAGTGGGTACAATGAATAATTTAAGTGCAGAAGAAATCTCCGCCATTATGAATCATGAGAAATCAAGCTGGGGAAACAATACGAAAAAAGTTACACCGGAAGAAATAAAAAAACTAATGGATGTGGTGAAAGCAACTCCTCAAAAATAATGGTCAACGATATGAAATATTATAACACAAATAAGGTAATTAAACTCTTTCCACTGCAAAAAACTAAAAGCGGTTACATGAAAACAATGTTATTATTAATTACGCTGGCGCTCATAAGTTTGGGTAGTTTCGCCTGCCCCGCCTGTGAAAAGCAACAACCTAAAATATTGCAGGGCATTACCCATGGCGCCGGCCCTGGCGGCAATTGGGATTATGTGATAGTCTGGATAGCAGTAATCATTGTTCTTTTTACACTTTTCTTTTCTGTTAAATGGCTAATCAGGCCGGGAGAACAATCGCAAAGCCATATTAAAAGACTTGTTTTAAATAATGAATAAATGAAAGATAAGAGCACGATATTTATTTTTCTGGATGATGAACAAAATCCCATTGCGGAATTTGTTTCACCTGTAAATTTTGAACTGGATACCCGTAAAATGGTGGATGGAAAACACGTACTTAAAATTATAAGTAAAGACCCTACCGGCAAAGAGGGTCTTCGCATCATTCCTTTTGAAGTAAGAAACGGCCCTTCCATCGCCATCGAAGGCATTAAAGAAAATGCTGTGGTGGATGGTGTTTTACCGCTTATGATCAACGCTTACAGCAAAGGCGACCAGAAAACATTTTTAATTGAAGGAAGCGAAACACCGCAGAGTATTCCTTCATGGGTATGGATACTGATAATTGGTTTTGTTGGTTGGGTACTTTATTATCTTATCACTTACCTCTCAATGAAAGAATAATTAATGATGAATGAAACAAAGGAAATAATATCACTTGATGATATAAAAAAACTGGTGGATACTTTTTACGGAAAGGTGAGAATGGATGAATTGATCGGGCCAATATTTAATGAAAGAATTCAAGATCGGTGGCCGCAACATCTTGAAAAAATGTACACCTTCTGGCAAACCATATTGCTGGAAGAGCGCACCTATTTTGGAAGCCCTTTTCCACCTCATGCAAACTTGCCGATATCTCACAATCATTTTAAAAGATGGATGGAACTGTTTACACAAACTATTGATGAAATGTTCATCGGCCCCATTGCCGAAGACGCAAAATGGCGTGCCGGTAAAATGGCTGAACTGTTTGAATCTAAAATAGAATATTTCAAAGGCAACCCTTTTAAAAGTTTAATTTAATGAACAGTATTATTTTTATTGCCGCCTGCTCCTTTGTATGGACAGGTTTTATAGGCGCTATCAGTTTTATGGAATCGTGGCTGAAATTCAGGGCGCCAAATCTTTCCATGCCTGTGGGATTGAGTATTGGCAAATTAGTGTTCAGCGCTCTTAATAAAGTGGAGTGGGCTTTTGTTATAATTATATCAGTTAGTTTGTTTTTCTATGCAAGTAAAATAGAATCTATATTGGTAGTGTTTTTTCTAATAATCGTTTTGATTATTATTGTGCAAACTGCCTGGCTACTTCCTGCTTTAAACAAAAGAGCAAAAGCGATCATCAGCGGAAAAAAAATTTTACCCTCGTCTAACCTGCATTATTATTACGTCAGTCTTGAATTTGTAAAGCTCTTGCTGTTGATCTTTTTTGGCGGAGGACTTCTCAAATTTATGTTATAAGAATATGTAAATCTTTTTAAAAATGGAAATGAAATAACAGCCATTATAAAGTTTTGGAAGTTTCGTTAAACAAAGGCGAGTTGATGCCGCTTCATAAAGCCACATCTGATGCATTTATTATCGTAAAAAAAGGTACACGTAAAATAATTTTTGTTGACCGGGAAATACAATTGATGCAAGGCACAACCCAACTTATTCCTGCTAATGAGCAGCACCAATTGAAGATAATTGACGATTTTAATGCCTGTATTATACTCGCATCCCATGCTGAAATTAAATTCCTATAAATGATTTGAAATTGTCTCTGCGTAGAAAAAAAGCAAAAGGCAATACTTTTAATAAATTCTATAATGGTTATACAAAAACGTGATATCAGGTTTACAATACTAGATGGCGATGAAGAGCGTGTCGTCGAAACATATACTTCTGAATACAGAAACCTGATGGCCCTGATAACTGACAAAATTTATGTAGAAGATTTTGGTGATTGCCAGGGAATGGGCAGGTGTGGAACCTGCGTAGTTGAAATAATCAATACAGAAAATAATTTTCTTTTTTTGGAAAGAAATGAAGAAGCAACTATAAAAAAGACAGGTATAACAAATCCCAATTACAGGTTAGCATGTCAGATTCTAATTAACGAACAACTGAAAAATACAACTTTTCGAATTTGCTATAATTATTGAAATACCATTACTATTATTTTTTATGAGAGGATATTTTTCACATCGTTGCCATATAATTCTTCATCAATAAGATTAGTAGATTCAATAGTTAACATGTAATCTTTTCATATAA
>DATCOF010000106.1:0-4993 GCA_036564845.1 Chitinophagaceae bacterium
CAATTGGCTATTTCACTTATGCGCATACCGGTGCTATACAGCAACATTAAAATAGTACGGTGCTTCAGGTTTTGCACACCATCAATCAATTTTTTAATTTCTTCAGGCAACATTACCGGCGGAAGCTTACTGGTATGCCTGGGATAGATAACCGTAGGGATTACATAAGGCCACTTTACCACATGCCGTAAAAAAAAGGAAATGCTTTGTGCGGCCATTTTACATTTTACCCGGCTGCAACCAAGGGTTTTACTCAGATACAGCAAATACTCCATTATCATATCTTCTGTAAAATCCAAGGGATTTACATCAGCATAATAAACAAACAGATAACGAAGTTCGCCAAGGTAATTACGAATGGTGAGAGGGCTGTAATGGCCAAGAGATAAATACTGGCTGGTTTTTTCCAACGCCGCTATAGCTTGCGGACTTAAAGTTTTTTTTCCATGATCTTATAGTTTTTTAAATTAAAAATAAACTACAAAATTAAAAGAATCTAAAACTCAGCGCCTGTATAGGCGATGTTAGTTCAACTCATAAATATACGCACCTTTTTGCTGCGAAAAGTATTAGCTTTCAAATAAAAATGCAGCAAATCATAAAATTAAAATACGTAAATAAAAAATTAAACATTGGCATGGTATCCTGGAGAGAAGTGTATTTGCTATCTCCACAATTAATTAAATTATTTGTTGAAGTTGATAAAGGAAGATTGGTATACAGGCCCAAAGGTTCTGGTAAAAGGATCAGTTACCTGCAAATAAAAAACGGGTTAGTTAAAACAGAAATAAAAATTATTGAAAACGTACCATCATGGATTTGTTAGTACTGTTAAGTAATATTTACTATGATAGTTGTCATTAATATCTCTTCTCTCTCATTGGGATTCTTTTTCTTCCACCGCCTTCATCATTTGGCCTTTTAAAGCCGCCATCAGCTTCATTCATACGAACAAGGCGTCCATTGTGTTTTTTGCCATCGATCGCTTTTATCATTTTGCCTGCAACACTTTTATCTATCTCAACCCATGCATTCATGTCACGCAGGTCTATCTTACCAAGAATATCTTTGCTAAGATTACTTTCATCTAAAATAAATTGTAGAAAACTTGCTTTGTAAAAACCATCTTTTGTGCCGAGGTTTATAAATAATCTTGTAAAACCATTATCTCTTGTAAATGTTGGCCTTTCTCTTCTTCCGCCATCACCATGGTCACGACTGTTTACTTCGGGCCTTCTCTCCCTGAAGTCGTTTCTTGCATTAAGGTCATCAGCGTTTTTATAATATTTTAAAAAGTGATCGAACTCCAATGCTGCCACTCTTTGTAAAACCTCTTCTTTGCTGATGTCTTCAAATTTTTTCAACAGGTCAGGCATGTAGGTTTCATAATCGCCATGAGAAATATCCGCCTGCATTAATTTATCCATAAAATAGAAAAACTGTTTGCGGCAAACATCTTTACCGGATGGAATATCCAGGCGATGAAATAGTGCGTTGGTCATTTTTTCCAACTGCTTTATTTTATACGATTCCCTGCTGTGGCAAATGGAAATACATATTCCGCTTTTACCTGCACGGGCTGTACGTCCGCTGCGATGTGTGTACACTTCAATATCATCGGGGAGTTCGTAATTGATAACATGGGTAATTCCTTCCACATCAATTCCTCTTGCAGCAACATCTGTTGCAATTAATAATTGAATACTTTTTTGGCGGAAGCGCCCCATCACTTTATCACGCTGCTGTTGTGTAAGATCGCCATGCAATGCTTCAATATCATAGCCTGCTTTTACAAGGCGCTCTGTAATTTCCTGTGCATCCGCTTTGGTTCTTGTAAAAATAATTCCATACATGCCGGGATTAAAATCAACAAGACGTTTTAATGTTTCGTAACGTGATTGTGCCGGTGTAATAAAATACTGGTGATCGATATTTACATTGGCTGTATTTTTTTTACCTACTGTAACTTCCTGCGGATTGCGCATAAAGTTTTTGGAGATCGCTTTCACTTCCGGTGGCATCGTTGCACTAAACATCCAGGTGCTTTCACGCTTGATGGTGTTTTTTAAAACGAAATCTATGTCATCTCTAAAGCCCATGTTAAGCATTTCATCTGCTTCATCCAGCACAACATATTTTACCTTCTCAAGATCGATCGCTTTTCTTTCGATCATATCTATCAACCTGCCCGGTGTTGCCACAACTATGTGTACACCTTTCTTTAAAGCACGTATCTGCATTACAATTGATGCGCCGCCATATACGGGTTCAGCAATTGCATTTTTTAAATATTTTTTATAATCCTGCAGGTCGTTGCATATCTGTAAACACAATTCTCTTGTTGGGCAAATTATTAATGCCTGAGGGTATTTTTGCGTAACATCTATTAATTGTAACAAGGGCATTCCGAATGCCGCTGTTTTTCCTGTGCCTGTTTGTGCTAACCCAACAAAATCAGTAGTGCCTGATATTAAGATGGGGATGGCTTTTTGTTGTATCGGAGTTGGTGATTCAAATCCAAGATCTGCAATAGCTCTTACCAATTCTTCTTTTAAGCCTAACGCTTCAAATTCATTCATGTAATTTTTTTTAAATTTTATCAGCCGCAAAGGTAAGCTTTTGCATGGTAAGCATTGCTGAATACCATTAGTTTTTGGCGTTTGCAAAACTGGTTAACAAAAGATTACAATGATATTTTTGGTTATTGGCATATATATTGAAAATTTTACATCGTATTAAAATTTATTTTTATGAAAACGAAACTTATCTCAGTAGCATTTATGCTATTTATTGGTTCAGCCTCTTTCTCCCAGGGCTTAACTTTTGGAATTAAAGGGGGTGCAACAATTAACAAACTCACCGGCAAATCTTTTAAAGAAGAATTTTCTTTTGGTTACCATGCAGGCTTATTTGCAACATTGGGCATGGGCAAAAAATTCAGCCTACAGCCTGAAGTTCTATTAAACCAGGTAAAAAGCGATACTGCCACCAGCTTTAGTTCAGTTTATCATTTTAAAGATAAAATAGAGCTTAAATATTTAAGTATTCCTCTTTTGCTTAATTACAATTTGAGCAATATTCTTGCATTACAGGTGGGGCCACAGTTTGGAATATTGCTTGATAAAAACAAGAACGCATTACAGAATGGGAGTGCAGCATTTAAGAACGGGGACCTTTCAATGCTTGGTGGCTTGCAATTAAAGTTATTTAAGTTCAGGGTTTATGGAAGGTATGCTATAGGATTAAATGATATCAGCGATGTTACAAATTCAGGAAAATGGAAGAGCCAAAGCATCCAGTTAGGTGTTGGTATCGCTTTATAATTAATTACGAAGAATTTCAATCTCACCTTTATTATTTAATTTAATAATTGAAGAGGGTTGGGAAGACATAAGATCATTTTGACGGTGTTGAACAATAAAGTCAACACCGTTTTTTATTGCCATACCAATATCTGCAAAATTTTTTGGAAATGGCTCTCCGCTTATGTTTGCCGATGTTGAAACAATTGGTTTTTTAAATTGAGTGATCAGCGCTTTGCAAAATTCATCTTTTACAATTCTTATCGCAACTGTTCCGTCATCGCTGATCAGATTTTGTGCAAGATTTTTTGCATGTTCATAAATAACTGTTGTTGGTTTTTTTGCTGAAGACAAATAACCGAATATTTTTTTATCAGGATCTTCTACATAATTAAAAATTTCTTTTTCATCTGCAACCAATATTATCATTGATTTTTTTTCTTCTCTTTTTTTGAGTTGATAAATTTTTTTTATTGCATCTTCATTTGTTGCATCACATCCAATTCCCCAAATTGTGTCGGTAGGGTAAAGAATTAATCCACCCGTTGCCAAAACCCTGCAACATTCATCAATATCATTTTTAAGATCATTCATTCAGGTTAGCAATAGAGTTTAATAATTGTTTTGTTTCAATAGTGAATGCGCAGTTGTAATGCCCAAGGGGACAGGCTTTTCTCCCATGTAGTGTACACGGTCTGCAGCTTAATGCTACTTTGGTTTCTACAATAAAAGAGTTTGTTGAAAGTGGCCCGAAACCATATGCAGGAATTGTTGAACAGAAGATTGCTGTAACAGGTGCATCCATTGCAGAAGCAAAATGCAAGGGCGCCGAGTCATTCACATAATTCATCGCAGCACTTTTCATTAATGCAACGGATTGTAAAAAATTTAATTTTCCGGCAAGCACTTCTGTGTTTTTATTGGTTGAAGATGATGCGATGTTTTCACAAAGTTCTTTATCTTCTTTGCCACCTAATAAAAATATTTTATAAAACGAAGTAGTTGCATTAATAAATTCAATCCATTTTTCAACAGGGTATTGCTTGGTAAACCAAACACTTGATGGCGCTATGCAAATATATTTTTGTGTTGTATAATCTTTTACAGACTTAAAATCATTTTCCGATGGATATAATTTTGGTTTTGCAAATTCATCATCAGTAAAATCTTTTATCAGTTCATGATTTCTTTCCACTTCATGCCTGCCATCATTCATTATGTGGTTTATCTTTTTTGAAAATAAAAAACTAAACGGATTTTTATCAAAACCAATTTTTTCTTTTGCATTTGAGAACGCTGTTAAAAAACCTGTGCTGGCAAAGCGTTGCAGGTTAATAATCTTGTTATATTTAGTGCTTCTTATTTGTTGTAATAATTTAAAAAGGTTACCCCATTTATTTTCTTTTTTGTTCCATATCAATACCTCGTTTACAAAAGGATTATTCGCTAATAAACCTTCATTACCTTTTCTTACTAAAAAATCTATTTGTGCATCTGGATAGGCCTGGTGAAGTTTTTCAACCATGCCTGTTGCCAACACTACATCACCAATAAAAGCAGTTTGAATAATAAGAAATCTTTGCATCTGGATTTCAAAGTTATCTAAATCATTTTCTATTTGTCAGGTTAACATTAAGTTTGCAAAAAATGTGAAACATGGAATTAGAAAAAATGGTAAGAGCTGCATGGGC
>DATCOF010000107.1:0-16263 GCA_036564845.1 Chitinophagaceae bacterium
AATTCATCAAAAGAAGAGAATTTATTTTTTATTGCCTGTTCTAAAAGCTGTGTAGCTCCATAATAAATAATAAGGTCAGCAAATAATGTCATCGCTTCACGCACTTTGCTTATCTGCACTTTTCGATTGCTATTCTCAAACTCATCAATATAGTAGCAGCCATCTTTATCAGGCGATAACTTGCTCATCATTTTAATTGCATCAAAGATCTCATTTATTGTATCCGGTGCCAGGTAATCATATTCTATGGTTTGAACTTTTTCAGTTCTCCGGTCCCTGTCAGTATACTTCCATGTGTTGCGTGAGAGCGCATACATGTTATACATAAACCAATAGCCGGGCATTACAATCAACTTGTCATTAGCAACATCATTGCTTACTAAGCAAAACGGGATGGTAATATTTAGCTCTGCCGGGTAATCTGCCTTAGCTAAAATTGTGAACGTGGCAAATTTTGAATTGTGTTTTAAACTTACGCACAGGCTTGGCCAAAACCCACGCCCCGCAACAAGTTCACCATCAGCACTTCGGCTGTTATGATTGCTTCCGATGGTAGCACCTGCAGCAATATTACTTTGTCCCATAACTGTTGAAGCACACAAAAATGAATTATTATGATGCTGCTCATGCGCAGGAAAAATAAGAGAGTTTAAAACTTCGCAACACGAAATGGTAGAATTATTTCCGAGATAAGAATTGATGAGCCGTGCACCATATTTTAATTGTGAATGCGAAGCCATTACAAATCGCACAGCTTTTACGCCATAAAAAATACGGCAGCCATAACCAATTATTCCATTCACCAACTCACACCCCTCACCTATTTGTGATGTACGATCGCCATCACTGTTGATGGTAAGATTTTTTAATTTATTAGCTCCTTTTAAATATGCATCAGTGCCAATGTGAACATCCTTTATGATCTTACAATTTTTTATTACTGTTCTGTCACCGACAGTTCCATAATAACCTCTTTGTTTATCAAATTCTTTTTCGGTAAGCTCAATAAAATTTTTTTGAAGTTCTTCATCATCTATGTATTTGCTCCACAGGTAAGCATCTCCCGGAAGCATACCGTCAAATGGCAAAACTTTTCTTCCACCATTTTCATTACATACTTCCATCCACACTCTCACATTTTCATTTTCTCCATCCTTTAAAATTCCATTTCCAAATTTTGAATAATCTGTTGTTGCCAATTCGTTTACGTTGGCTATCATCACTTCGTTACCGATAATATAATGACTTAAATATGCGGTGTTATTGATACATACATTATCACCAAAATCGCAACTGATGATTGTGCTGTTATACAGTCCCACAGGCATTCTCAGGTTATGGAACTCAAGATAGAATGGCTCTAATTTTCCAATGCGTATCAGCCCGAAAAAACTACAATTTTTTACCAGCGTCGGATCAAAAGCGTTTGAAACTAATATCTTGCTCCAGTCATCAGAATTATTTCCGTTCTTGATCAGCGTTTCTTTTTCTTTATCTGTTAATGCCCGGTAAGAGATCCCATTTTTATTTTGAATATTACGCAGGTAATATTCATCCTTGTTTTTAGGAAGATATTTTTTATTAATAAAACCGTAGCCTAAATTATTTACCGGATGCTTTGTAATTATGTTCATGGGGTCAGTTATTAGTAATGAGTTATTAGTAATCAGACATAGGATGTTATAGAAAATAAATCTTTTATGTTTTTATCTTTTAAAATTCATCTCTTAGCCAATTGATATATCCGTTCAATATTTTTTCAACTTCATTTATTTCATCTTTTAATTCGGTTAGTTTTTCCAGTGTAATATATGTACAATCATATGCATCAATAAGATGATTATAAGTTTCGCTTAAAGAACCACGGGCTATAATGCAATAATGAATACGGTCAGGGAATGTGTATCTGCCATGGCCTTCAGCGATAGCTGAGTTCACACCTCTCGAACTTCGTATTAGTTGGTCTGTTAACCGGAATTTTTCTTCAGCAGGAAAAGTTTTAGTAATAGCTTCAATTTTAATTTTTAGGAGTCTCATTTTCTTCCATACCTCTAACTCAGTAAAGCTTCTTGAAACTGATTTATTTGAAGTTTGGCCTATACTCATTAGAACAGTATTTATTAGTATTCAATTTACTGAAATAAATACATTCGCCTACTCATCACTGATAACTCATCACTGATTACTATTCTACAGTAACTGATTTTGCAAGATTCCTGGGCTTATCAACATCGCAACCTTTTAAAACTCCGATGTAATAGGAGAGAAGTTGCAGTACGATCACACTTATCATGGGCGCAATTATTTCATCTGCAGGAGGAACAACGAAAACATCATCAGCCATGCCGGGAATGATTTCATCACCTTCTGAAATGATCGCAATCACTTTTCCTTTGCGTGCTTTTATCTCCTGTATATTGCTTACAATTTTTGCATGGTAAGCATCTTTTGTTGCAACAAAAACAACGGGAAGATTTTCATCAACAAGCGCTATAGGACCATGTTTCATCTCTGCAGCAGGATAACCCTCTGCATGTATATAAGAAATTTCTTTCAACTTTAAAGCGCCTTCCAATGCAACAGGGAAATTGTAACCTCTTCCCAAGAATAATGCATCTGCTGCATCTTTATATTTTTCTGCAATTGCTTTTATTTCATTTACATTCTTTAAAAGCGATTCAACTTTTTCAGGAACATCTTCTAATTCAAAAAGTAATTTGGAATAATATTCATCACTGATACTTCCTTTTTCTTTTGCAATTTTTAATGCGATCATTGTTAATACAACAAGCTGTGCTGTGAATGCTTTTGTAGAGGCAACACCAATTTCAGGTCCGGCATGTGTATAGGCACCGGCGTGTGATGTGCGTGCAATAGAAGAGCCAACAACATTTACAATTCCAAAAATTATTGCACCATTTTCTTTTGCTTTTTCTATGGCAACCAATGTGTCTGCAGTTTCACCACTCTGCGAAATTGCAATGATAACATCGCCTTTGTTTACGATTGGATTACGGTACCTGAATTCAGAAGCATATTCAACCTCCACAGGAATTCTGCATAATTCTTCTATCACATATTCTGCGATCAAACCTGCATGCCAGCTAGTTCCGCAGGCAACAATAATTATTCTTTTTGCAGTAATAAGCTGTTCAATATTATCCTGAACACCCTTCATTGTTATGGTTCCTGCTTTTGCATCTAACCTTCCACGCAGGCAATCATAAATGGTATGCGGTTGTTCAAAAATTTCCTTCAACATAAAATGATCGTAACCACCTTTTTCAATTGCTGCAAGCTCCATATCAAGTTTGGTGATGTATGGAGTTTGTCTTTCATTCCCTAAATTTTTAAGGATCAATTCATCCGCTTTTACAATGGCAACTTCATAATCATTTACATACACAACTTCTTTTGTGTATTCCAGCATTGGCGTTGCATCAGAGCCAAGAAAATGTTCTCCTTTACCAATGCCTATCACCAACGGACTTCCTTTTCTTGCAGCAATAATTGTATCGGGATCATCAACATCAAGTACTAAAATAACATAAGCACCTGCAACTCTTTTTAATGCAATTCTTATCGCTTCTTCTAAAGTGCATTTATTATTTTTCTTTATTTCTTCAATAAAATTCAGCAGTACTTCTGTATCAGTTTCGCTGGTGAATGTGTAACCTTTATTAAGTAATTCGGTTTTTAGCTGACCATAATTTTCGATGATGCCATTGTGTATCATTGCCAGTTTTCCACTGGCGCTTGTATGGGGATGTGCATTGCGGTCGCTGGGTTCGCCATGTGTTGCCCACCGCGTATGACCAATGCCAATGTGAGCGCTTAAAGATTTGCCAAGTAATGATTCTTCCAGTTCAGCAACCTTACCTTTCTTTTTATAAACCCGCAGGCCATCACCATTTATCAAAGCCACACCGGTGCTGTCGTAGCCGCGGTACTCCTGTCTTTTAAGCCCTGTGATAATTATCGGGTATGCTTCTCTTGGGCCGATGTATCCAACAATTCCACACATAAGTTATTTTTGGTTAGTTAATAACCGGATGCAATATTATTAAAATAATCCCGGTATAGTTGAAGGCAAGGATAGTTTAACAAGTAATACCTTTTTGAGAAGATAATTTGAATTTGCAAAATGAATGGATCAGGAGAAAAGGTGATGGTAAACTATTTTTTGAATAATGGCATGACAAGAAGCAGTAAGGATAAACCAATCAATATTACTATGGAAGTCCAACCGATAATATTAGTTACGGGTTTGTTCACATATTTGCCCATGATCTTTTTATCATTCACCAGTACGATCATACAGATCAATATAACCGGTAAGAGCAGGGCGTTGATAACCTGCGACCATAATGAAATGCCGATCAATGGAGCATTGGGTAATAAGATTATTATAACAGAAAGCGCCAATATGATAGTGTATAAAATATAAAATTCAGGAGCGTCTTCCCATTTTTTATCAATGCCGGCTTCAAAGCCAAAGGCTTCACATACATAAAATGCTGTTGCCAAAGGAAGAATTGTTGCAGAAAAAATGGAGGCAATAAATAAACCAAAAGCAAAAACGAAGGATGAAATTTTTCCGGCCAGAGGTTTTAATGCCATTGCAGCATCCTTGGCCTCATTGATAACTATACCATTTGCATGCAAATTGGAAGCACAGGCCACCATGATGAAAAAGGCGACAACAACTGTTGCCACACATCCCACGATAATGTCGATCATTACAAACTTATATTGCTTGATTTTTATTCCTTTTTCTATAACGGAAGACTGCATATAAAACTGCATCCATGGAGCGATTGTGGTACCAACAATACCCAATACCATTGTGAGGGTAGTGGTATTCATTTTCATTTCGGGTTTAATAATGGCTTTCCCGATTTCACCCCAATGTGGTTTTCCCATTAAAGCCGAAACTACATATACCAATAATGATAAACTGAAAATGAGAAATACTTTTTCTGCGATCTTATAATTGCCTTTTACTACCAGTATCCATATTATAGCCCCTACCAGCGGCACTGAAATATATTTACTCACTCCCAATACTTCCATACTTCCGGCAACGCCGGCAAATTCAGTAGTGGTATTTCCAATATCGGCAAGCAATAGCCCAATAAAAATAAAAAAGGTAATTTTTACGCCGGCATTTTCACGGATCAGGTCGGCGAGACCCTTTCCTGTAACAATACCCATACGGGCATTCATTTCCTGGATCACCATAAGCACAATGAAAGAAGGGATAAGTGTCCAGATAAGGTTATAGCCGTAAAGTGCACCCGCAACGGAATACGTGGTGATGCCTCCTGCATCATTATCAACACTCCCGGTAATGATCCCGGGACCTAAAATAGCAAGAAAGATGGAGATATTCCTGAATAATTTACTTCGATTATTTCTTTTTAACATAACGGGTTCTCCTGTTTATTTTGTTCTGCGCTTGCCAATAAGGTCTTCAAGAATATCATCAACTACAACCATTCCTGCCAAGACGTTGTTTTCGTAAATAACCGGCACAGCTAATAAATTATATTTGGAAACTATTTCAGCCAAGGAATCCAGCGGGTCATCATCATACACACTCACCGGTTTTTTCTTCATTATATTTTTTAATGGTGATGTAGGTTCGGATATCAGCAGATCACGTAACGACACTGTGGCAACCAGCCTTTCTTTTGAATCCACTATAAAAAAATTATAAAGTAATTCCATATCCGGTTTTTGTTGCCGTATATGCAGCAATACTTCTTCCACTGTGCTGTTCTGGTTAAAAGATAACACATCGGTACTCATCAGGCTACCCACTTTTGTATTCGGGTATTCTAGTAATTCACGCACTTCATCCGATGTTTCTTTTTCCATCTCTTTTAATAACTCTTCTGCCCTTTTATCTTCCAAACGCTCAATGATATCTGCAGCCTCATTGGCCGGCATTTTTTCCAGTACATCTGCAGCTTTTTCTACAGAAAGATTTTCAATAATATGCACCTGTTCATGATCTTCCAATTCTTCCAGTACATCCGCAGCCTTTTCAATATCCAGCGAAGAAAATACCGTTGTTTTTGATGATTTGCCTAATTCTTCAATGATATCGGCAACGTCGGAGGGGTGTAAAGTGTGTAGCCTTGTATGTGTTTTCGATAGTTTGATATTCAGGTTACTGAAATCAATGGCTTCAATATCATCCCATAGAATGTATTTGGATGGGATACGTCCTTTAAATATCGAAACTATAAATTTTATTGGAACATCAATTCCAATCCTTCGTAAAAGTCCTTCTATGCCTACATCTACTGCAATGGCATATGCACCGTTAGAAATGGCAACCATCCGGATATCATTCACACGTACAAGTTTACGTCCCGTTATATCCACGATCTGCTTATCGAGGATATTAGCCTTTAACAGCATCCCGTCAGCAAATAATTCGGGTTGAACATCATGTAATGACTGGCATTGAACTTTATATTTTGTGCCGAATTTTACGATTTGGAGTTCTGTAAACTGTACATGCCTTTTTTGACCACCTGATTTAATGATGATACCTGCGATCTTAGGCCTTGCTGTTTCATCTTCGGTGAGAAGGGGTACCTGTACCCACACATCGGATATGCTGCCTAAAATATTTTCCCGGGCATCAAAGATGTCACAGCCAAGCAGCCTGCTAAAGTAAAATGTAGTCAAATTCCCCAAGATATACCTCCTTCTTTTGTGGGATTAAAGGAAGCAACATAAAAGTAGCAGCCTTTAAGTCCGGGTGTTTATTAACAATATATTCGGCTCGCCTTCGTCCATGTGGATGATGTAAAATTTTTGCGGCAAAGTAAACAAATAAATCCCGTGCAAAAAAACTTGAATTTATATATTGTACAGGGCTTCTGGCAGATTTTGCCAACTTAAAGCATTAGTCTGCAGGTTTGGTTAATGCGCTTTAGTATTTTGTGCTGTAATTTAGTTCAATAAACTTTAAACCAATGTTATGCTTAAACCTTATTTGTTTATTGATAAAACCAAGGACAAGGGACGAGGGGTCTTTTCCCGGGAACGGATTCCTTCCGGTACAATAATTGAAATAGCCCCTGTTATTGTGATGGAGAAAACTGACAGGCAATATCTTGATAAAACTTTATTGCATGATTATATTTTTGAGTGGGGAGAGCAAAAAGATAAATGCTGTATGGCGCTTGGATATTTACCTATGTACAATCATAATTATAAAAGCAACTGCGAATACTTTATGGACTTTGAAGAGGAAACAATTCAAATAAAAACCATAAGAATAATTGAAAGAGAAGAAGAACTTTCTATCAATTACAATGGTGATTGGAATAACAATAAAAAAGTTTGGTTTGATGTTGTCTGAGGGACTTCGTCTGGCAATGGTTATAATATTATGTATAATGAAATTTACAGGAAAGTATGTTTATAGTAGTATCAGTAACTTCGTAAACTAATCTATGTTCCTGTGTAATTCTTCTGCTCCATTTGCCTTTCAAATTATATTTTAAAAGTTCTGGTTTACCTGTTCCTGTAAAAGGCGTATCTGCAATTTCAGTAATCAGCCCTATTATTTTCAACAATATTTTTGGGTCATTCTTTTTCCAATATTCAAGATGTGATAATGCATCGGGGCTTAATGTGATGCTTTTCATTTACCGTACTTTTCCTGAAGCTCATTTAAAGTAAGTGTAATTCCATTTCCCGAATCAATATCATCCATTGCTTTTTGAAGATGTTTTTTATTGGCTTCGGTAGACAAAAGATATTCAGTTTCATCTCTGATATCTGAAACAGTAATTTCAATTTCTTTATTTTTAAATGCAGATCTGATGGCTTTTACTATTTCTTCTGTGAGCTCGCTTTCATTTAATCTGAATGTAGTAGTCATATCTAAATTTAATAAAAATTTCCTGTTCGCAGTCAGACCGTCCCGGTCTGACTGTGTTACATTTCACCAACCATACCTTTGCCGGTATCTGCCATGTCAGGAATATCTTCAGCATTGTAAGCGCCGACATCTAATTTCTTTTTTGTTTCTTCAAATGCTTTTAAAGTTAATTCAGTGTCTTCATCACTATGAGCAGCAGTTGGTATCAGGCGAAAAATTATTTGACCTTTTGGAATAACAGGGAACACAACCACTGAACAAAAGATATTATAATTTTCACGCAGATCCATTAACATCCCGGTGGCTTGAGGCAGATCGCCTTTCATGAATACTGGTGTAACAGGACTGTTTGTTGATCCTATATCAAATCCTTTTTCTCTTAATCCTTTTTGAAGTTTGTTTACGTTGTGCCATAATTTTTCTCTCAGTTCAGGCATGCTCTTCAGCATCTCCATTCTTTTTATCATTCCCTCTACAATCACCATGGGCAGACTCTTTGCAAAGATCTGCGAACGCACATTATAACGCAGGTATGTCATTATTTTTTTTGGCCCTGATATAAAAGCCCCAATGCTTCCCATACTTTTTACGAACGTGCTAAAGTAAAGATCAACTCCTTTCTGGCAACCTTGTTCTTCATCCGCACCTGCACCTGTTGGCCCCATCGAACCAAATCCATGAGCATCGTCTATCAATAATCTAAACTCATATTTTTGTTTTAGCGCAACAATTTCTTTTAGCTTTCCCTGGTTGCCGCTCATGCCAAAAACTCCTTCGGTGATCACTAAAATTCCACCGCCATTTTTTTCGGCCATCTTTACTGCACGCACTAATTGTTTTTCGCAGTCTTCAATGTTATTATGTTTATATGCATAACTGTAACCCATGTGTAAGCGAATGCCGTCTACAATACATGCATGACTTTCGCCATCATAAACAATTACATCACGCCTGTTTACCAATGCATCAATGCAACTCATTATTCCCTGGTAACCAAAATTTAAAAGCATTGCATCTTCACGCTTAACAAATCCGGCAATCACTTTTTCCAACTCTTCATGTTGTGAGGTGTTGCCACTCATCATTCTTGCTCCCATGGGGTATCCTATTCCCCATTTTGCTGCAGCTTCGCTATCAACCTTTCTTGCCTCGGGATGGTTTACCAATCCTAAATAATTATTCAGGCTCCAAACAATTTTTTCTTTTTCTCTAAAAAACATTCTGCTTCCTAATTCACCTTCCAGTTTTGGAAATGCAAAATATCCATGAGCTCTTTCAACATGCTTGCCCAGCGGGCCGCCATCTAATTTTTCAAACACATCTGCCATAACAGTAATTTAATATTAAAATGCTATGCAAAAATAAGTCATTATTAGTAATGTAACTTAGCTTCGCAGTCATCTTAAATAACTGTAAAATATTTGTATACTTTAAATAGATATGATGCTAAAAAAAATTCTTCTCTCTTTGTTTAGTTTATGGATTTCCGGTTTTTCATTTTCACAATCTCAAAATAAAGGTGGAATACCAAGACCAAAATTGGTAATAGGAATTGTAGTGGATCAAATGCGGTGGGATTTTTTATATCGTTATTATGATCTGTATTCTAACAATGGTTTTAAGCGATTATTAAATGAAGGCTTTAGTTGCGAGAACACATTGATACCTTATTTGCCAACGTATACTGCTCCTGGGCATACATGCATTTACACCGGCAGCATTCCTGCGATACATGGCATTGTTGGCAACAGTTGGTTTGATAAAAGCACAAATAAAAGTGTGTATTGCACCGATGATTCAACAGTGGTTGGTGTTGGTGGAATTACTAATGCTGGTAAAAGCAGTCCGCGAAATTTATGGACAACTACAATTGGGGATGAACTAAAACTCAGCAATAATTTTAAGAGTAAAGTATTTGGTGTTTCATTAAAAGACCGTGCATCTATATTACCTGCAGGACATAGTGCCAACGCAGCTTTTTGGTATGATGAAAGTTTGGGGAAGTGGATCACCAGTACTTATTATATGAAAGAATTACCTGCATGGTTGCAAAAAATTAATGACAAAGATCTACCCGCAGCATACATGAGTAAAGACTGGAATACTTTATTGCCAATAAATAAATATGACCAGAGTACAGAAGATAATAAACCTTATGAAGGACAGATAACGGGAGAAAATTCAGTAACGTTCCCTCATAAATTATCGCAAATAACAACAAAGAAATATGTGGCTTTTCAAACTACTCCATTTGGTAATACTTATACATTGAACCTGGCTAAAGAAGTTATTGAAAATGAAAAATTAGGAAGCAATACTGTTACTGATTTTCTTGCAATAAATATTGCATCTACTGATTTTATAGGCCATACATTTGGGCCAAATTCAATTGAAATTGAAGACACATATTTAAGGCTTGATCTTGATATTGCAGAATTTCTGCAATACCTTGATACAAAATTAGGCAAGGGGAATTATTTATTTTTTTTATCTGCAGATCACGGCGTGTCGCATGTTCCGGGCTTTTTACAGGAACATAATATTCCTAACGGTTTATTTAATCAGTCATCGCTTACCAGGGAAATTAATCAATTACTTGATAAAAAGTTTTCTGTAAAAAATGGTGTATTAAATATTCAGAACTACGACGTGTATTTAAATAATGATGAGATAGAAAAACGCGGTAAAGCACCTGAAATAAAACAAGCTGTTATTGACTATTTAAAAGATCAATCATTTATAGTTAATGCATTTGAAACAGAAAAAATTTCTGTTACATCTCTTCCTGAGCCAATAAAAAAAATGCTGATAAACGGATATAATCCAAAGCGCAGTGGCGATATTCATTTTATTCTTAAGCCGGCATATTTTGACAGGTCTGCAACAGGTACAACGCATGGATCATGGAATCCTTATGATGCCCACATTCCATTAGTTTGGTTTGGATGGAATATAAAACATGGAGCCACAAACAGGGAAACTTATATGACAGATATTGCCCCAACACTTGCAGCCATGTTGAAGATACAAATGCCCAGTGGCTGTATAGGAAAAGTTATTGAAGAAGTGATGAAATAATTATAAATTGAGAAATCTATTTTTAACCAGGCTTATTAAATAATTTACAACTGTTTCTTACGGATCTAAATTAAAAAACCCAAACATATTGTTTGAGTTTTTGTTGTCCCACGAGGATTCGAACCTCGACAAACAGAATCAAAATCTGTCGTACTACCTTTATACTATGGGACAAAAAAATGAGTTGCAAAAGTAAGGGTATATAAGTAGTTGGCAAAACTGATTTTTAATGCGTAGTAGTGAGTAGCAAGTAGATCTCACTACTACGCTACTCGCTACTCACTTTGTTATCTTCGTCTTCTTTTAATTTTTTTATAAATTCAATAGTGTCGGGGATTACATCACACATAATAGTGACGATGGCGCCGGGCCTAACATGTTTATAGGCATACAATATGGCTGCTTTTTCATCCTGGATAATAGTGAGCGGAATATCTTTCTGTTTGCTTTCGTTGATACCTTCTACCAAAAGATTTATTATTTCTTCAGCTGTTCTTCCGCGTAAATTTCTATCCTGGCGTATTACTATTTCATCAAAATTCTTTGCAGAAATTCTTCCTATCTCGCGAATGTCATCATCCCTTCTGTCACCTGTTCCGCTGATTATTCCAACTTTATAAGTACTGTCCAATTGGTTTACAAAATCACATAATAAATTTAGTCCGGCAGGATTATGGGCAAAATCAACAAGAAATTTAAAGTTCTTAAAATGGAATAAGTTCAACCTGCCCGGCGTTTGTGAAGATGATGGAACAAATGTGTGCAATGCATTACGGATATCTTCTACTTTAATATTTTTAAAAAGATAACACGCAAGTATTGAAGGCAACGTGTTCATAATATTATGCGCTGCTTTGCCTCCGAAGGTTATAGGTATTTCTGTAACTTTTTCAATTCTTATTTTCCACGTTCCTTTCATGATGGTTACATATCCATTCTCATACACAGCTGCAATGCCACCAACGCCACAATGTTTTTTTATCCGCTTATTATTTTCATCCATACTAAAAAGCGCAACATTGCAACTAAGGCCTTTTCTCATTGCATATACAAGATCATCTTCAGCATTTAAAATTGCAAAGCCATGTTTAAAAACTGTTTCGGGAAGCACAGATTTTACTTTAGCCATTTGCTCAAGCGTTTGAATGCCACCCAACCCGATATGATCTGCGGTAACATTGGTAACGATAGCAATATCGCAATGAGAAAATGCAAGACCATTCTTTAAAATTCCACCTCTTGCTGATTCTAAAACCGCCATGTCAACAGTAGGATCTTTTAAAACAAATTCTGCACTTCTTGGCCCGGTGCAATCGCCTTTCATCATCATCTGGTTTTGAATATAAACTCCATCAGATGTTGTGAAACCAACTTTGTATCCGGCGGTTTTACAAATGTGTGCGATAAGGCGGCTGGTAGTTGTTTTGCCATTTGTGCCTGTTATTGCGATGATAGGAATTCTTCCATTGGTACGATTGGGATAGAGCATATCCACCACGGGCTCTGCAACATTTCTTGGAAGACCTTCCGATGGTTCTACATGCATCCTGAAACCCGGCGCTGCATTAACTTCCAGCACAGCGCCACCATTTTCCATCAGCGATGTCTTAAGATCAGTTGCCATTATATCAATTCCGCAAATATCAAGTCCGATAATTTTTGCAATGCGTTCTGCTAAAAAAATATTTACAGGATGCACCTCATCAGTAACATCTGTAGAAGTTCCGCCGGTAGAAAGATTTGCTGTAGGCTTTACTAAAACCAATTCTTCTTTTGGAACAATTGTTTCTAAAGTATATCCTTTTTCTTCCAACATTTTTTCTGTGAAGCTGTCAACTTTAATTTGCGTTAAAACTTTTTCATGCCCAAATCCTCTGCGTGCATCTTTATTTGTTTCATCAATCAACCATTGGATGGTGTGTTCTCCATCGCCTGTTACAGAAGCCGGTGTTCGTAACGCCGCACAAATAAATTTGTAATTAATAACAAGTACTCTGAAATCAAAACCTGTAATATATTTTTCGCAAATAACACTGCGACCGTATTGACGTGCGGCGGCTAAAGCTTTTTCTGCCTGTGCAATAGTTGTAATATTTGTTGTAATACCTTTTCCATGATTGCCATTGATTGGTTTTATAACAAATGGAAATCCTACTGCATCAACAGCATCCTGTGCAGTTTCATCACTGTAAATTATTCTGCCTTTTGGTACAGGAATTTCTGCGGCGCCTAACAAGTTTTTTGTTTCATCTTTATCACCTGCAATATCAACAGCAATGCATGATGTGCTACCGGCTATTGTTGCTCTAAATCTTTTTTGATTAACGCCATATCCAAGCTGGATAAGGCTTTGCTTATTTAACCTGATGTAAGGGATACCTCTTTTTTGTGCTTCTTCTACTATGCTTCCAGTGGATGGGCCGAGCCTTGTGTTCTCCCGTATCTCTCTTAATTTTTGTACGTCTTCTTCAAGATCATAAGTGGTGTTATCAATTAAAGAAGTAACCAAATTAAAAGCAGCTTTGGCAGCATACACGCCTGCTGCTTCTTCCATATAATCAAACACAACAAAATATTCTCCTTCTTTTCCGGTTGTTCTTGTTCGGCCAAAACCCGTGTCCATACCTGCAAGTGTTTGTAATTCCAATGCAACGTGTTCAATAATATGCCCCATCCATGTTCCATCTGCCAGGCGTGAAAGAAAGCCACCAGGCACGCCTTCACTGCATCTGTGTACATATAATCCGGGTAATAATTTTTCCAGCTTTTCTTTAAAACCCGGAATTAAGTTGGAAGGTTTTTGTTCCATTTCTTCCAGGTCTAATTTCATCTGTATCAGCTTTGGCCTTCTTATGCTCCAGTAATTCGGCCCTCTTAAAATTTTTATCTCTACTATCTTCATAAATAAAATGGGTTGTAATAATTAATGCTTCTATAAATTTCAAGGTAGCAAAAATTACCTATCATAAAAAATACACTCAGCATTACAATTAGTATTTATTCAATTCCGTTACATTTGTATAGCAATTTTTTTTGAACAGCATTGCATGCCATAAACTTATAAATAATTAAAGCATTGCCGTTTTTACGAAAAGTAAATAGATGCAGCACCCTCTGGGAAAACTTATAGCAATAGGAGGCGCTGAAGATAAAGGCGTTGATCTTGAAAAAGGAGAACTTGTTCGTGCTAATCTCAATTTTTTTGAGTTAGGAATTCTTCGCAGAATTGTTGAAGAATCCGGAGGCCCCGACAAAAGAATGGAAGTAATTACTACAGCTTCTATGATACCTTACGAGGTAGGAGAAAATTACCTGAATGCTTTTGGAAAGATCGGTTGTACCAATATTGGTATTATGCCAATTCGCAACCGTGCAGATGCAATGAACACTGAATACATTGAACGCATACGTACCTGTGATGCTGTTATGTTCAGCGGGGGGAATCAACTGCGTTTATCTGCAACATTTGGTGGAACCGGGATTTTACGAATTGCATTAGAAAGATACCAGGATGAAGATAATTTTGTTGTTGCAGGAACATCCGCAGGTGCAATGGCAATGAGCAATACAATGATCTATGAAGGCAATGCAACAAGGGCACATTTAAAAGGCGAAGTAAAAATTACAACAGGACTTGGATTTATGGATGATGTGATAATTGACAGTCACTTTGAAAAACGCGGCAGGTTTGGAAGGCTTGCACAGGCAATTGCAACCAATCCGCAATGTTTGGGAATTGGACTGGGAGAAGATACAGGCATGCTTATCACTGAAGGAAATAGAATGGAAGCGATAGGAAGTGGATTGGTTATCATCATTGACGGATACGATATCCGCCATAATAATATTGCTGATATTCCTGAAGGAAATCCCATCAGCATTGAAAACTTAAAAGTTCATTTTTGTGAAAAAGGCAATGGATACCTTGTAAAAGAAAGAACATTTTTGCCACATGCCGAAGTATCTACAATAATAAAAAGTAAGGCGGTATAATGAAGAAATATTTCCTGATCAGTTTTTTATTTTTTCAGTTTTCATCCTTTGCACAAAATGGTTCCGAGATTATTTTATTTGATGTAAATATAAATGCCACCGGCATCACCTTATCAAATCCTGTAAACATCACTAACCATAAGGGGTACGATAACCAACCATTTTTTTACAAGACAAATATTTATTATTCATCCGAAGTTGATAGCGGGCAAATGGATATAAAAAAACATAATTATCTTCAGAAGACAACTATTGCAATTACACATACGGCAGACAATGAATTTTCACCAACCATTACCCCCGACGGAAAATTTATTTCATGCATATTGCAACGAAAAAATGGCAAGCAGGATTTGGTAAAATATTCTTTAAATGGTGGTGAGCCCACAGTGCTTGTTGATAATTTAAAAGTAGGCTATTATGCATGGATAGATAATAACAGCCTTTTACTTTTTGTGCTGGAAGATACAAGTACAAATGGATTGCATTATTACAATATCGCAACAAAAGAAAATAAAAAACTTGCAACAGACATTGTCCGCTCATTGCAAAGAGTGCCCGGAAAACAGGCAGTGAGTTTTATAAAAGAAAACATCGGGAGAATGGTTAGTTAGAGAGTACGATGCAGGAACAAAAAAATAATACTCCCTGCTTTTCAAATAAAATTAAAGATGTAGTACCAACATATTATACAGCCGATGAATGCTACTATTTTGTACGTTTGTCGGACAGCAGTAAAATAAAATTACAAAGATGAGCATGTTTAAATATGATGGAAGATGCTTTTAACTTCTTGTTTCTTACAAATTCTACTGACTGCAATATTCCTGTAGCGTTTTAAACAACGCATCCATCGTTTCAATAGTTGTATTAATATTTACAGGATTAATTCTAAACCAGGTTTTGCCTTTAAGTTCAGTTGTTGCAAACCAAAACTGTCCTTCCTTTTCAATTCTTGCGGCCACATTACGATGAAGTTTTGTAAGCTCTTCGTTTGATAAATTTTCATTTTTATAACGGATGCAAATCGCTGACATCCTTGGCTGGGTAGCGCTTTCAAAGTCTTTGCTGTTAACAACAAGATCGTGCAAATGGTTTGCCTGCTCCACATTATTATCAACCCACTCACCAATTTTATCTTTACCATAATGCTGAAAACTCATCCACACTTTTAAACTGCGAAAGCGTTTTGATTGCTCAAAGCCATGTACATAAAACTGGTAGCGTTCGTTATTAGTTCTGTCAGTAAGGTATTCATGTTGAATACCGAATGACCTTGTTAACTG
>DATCOF010000108.1:0-2591 GCA_036564845.1 Chitinophagaceae bacterium
CTTTTCTATGTGTTACCTGCCATTTTTGGGCAACATTACTAAATTCAACACAAACCCAAATCAAAACTATAATAACAATATGACAAACGAACCAATCATTAACGCCAGATTCAACAAATTTCGTGACAGTTATGGACTTAACAACATTGCAGACGGTGATGCGTTTGAAAGGTTTGTCAATAGTGGAATTTTGACTTCACACCAACCAGACGCTTTTACAGCGGACTCCGAACTGTTAGACAAAATTTGTGTCGGTGGCATGGGTGATAATGGAATTGACGGACTTGCAATTAAACTCAACGGAATACTTATTAAAAGTGTTGAGGAAATCAATGACATCATCAGTAAATTTAAGACGGCAAACATTGAGTTCATCTTCGTTCAATCAAAGTATAAAGAAAAGTTTGAAGCAAGTGAGTTGAATACATTCATTGCTGGAGTAAGAAATTTTTTAAGTAACACACCTGCAATTGCATTAAACGAAAAGACCGCTGAACTTAACAAACTCAAAGACCACTTAATGAGTGATGAAGTGGTTTACCATTGGGAAAATAATCCAACTGTTAGAATGTATTATGTAGCGATGGGCAAGTGGAGAAACATTCCGCAACATATTGCTTTAGGCGAACAAGCAGTAAGCGACATTAAAGCTTTGAACATTTATGAAAATGCCGAACTTCATTTTATGGACAGTGAGTATTTAAAAAATATTCTTGACAGCAATGAAAATAATTTTACTGCTTTCATTGATACAATTATAACAATGGAACTCACCAAAGTGGATGGAGTAGAAAATTCTTGCATTGCATTATGCACTGGTGAAGAGTTTGCAAAAATGCTAACAACAGACGAAGGCGTAATTAGAAAATCTCTCTTTGATAATAATGTTCGTGACTTCCAAGGTGAGAATTCAGTAAACAGTGAAATCCTTGCTACTATTAAAGATGAACCTTCAAAATTTATTTTGCTCAACAACGGTATTACTGTTGTTTGCGACGAATTCACAACAAAAAACAGAAGGTTAAAAATAACGAATCCACAAATAGTGAATGGTTGTCAAACAAGTCATGTGTTATATACTGCAAGGAAAAAAGGAGTTGATATATCTAAAGTCCCTTTAAGTGTAAAATTCATTTCAACCAAAGACCAAGAAATTTCTAATGACATAGTAAGAGGAACTAACCGTCAGAATATTGTAATGGATGAAGCTTTTGAGGGAACAAAAAAATTCCACAAGGACTTAGAGCAATTTTTTAACCATATCAACAGCGAATTTCCAGAAAAAATATACTATGAAAGACGAGCAAAACAATATTCTCACAACCCGGCTATTAAACAAGTGCAAAAAATAAACTTGCGTATCTTGACACAGTTTTTTTCTGCAATGTTTCTAAATAAACCTCACCTCTCTCACAGACATGAATCTATCTTGCTGCGTGAACAGGCAAATATTTTATTTCAAGAATCTCAATCAAAATTACCCTATTTCACAGCTTGTTACGCTTTTTACAAATTGGAACAATTATTTAGAGAAGGTAAATTTCATCCTGACTTGAAAGCATACAAAGCACACTTATTAATGATGTTTCGTGAATCTATAGGCGGAAAGTGTCCAAACATAAACTTTGAAAAACCTATTGACGATTACTCTCAAAAAGTTATCGCGGTTTTAAAAAACGAACAAGCAACTCAAAAACAATTTGACGAGATTGCTATCCTATTCAAAAAGACAATGGGTGTTTGGATTAACCAAATGGGTAAAAGCAGATTTGCGATTAAAGATGTTCCTGAGTTTACTTTCCTTCTTCTTAATGAAACTCAAAGGAAATTTTCAGCAAAACCTGAAGGACTTTCAAACGATGAAGATTTCATTTACAAAGGAGTTGTTATGAGAACACTTCTTGACAGGTTCGGAAATTCTTGTGGCTTCATAAGACGCAGCCCTGACAATATTTTTTTCATTCACAGCAGAGCAAAAACTTAAAATTTAGTCAACTTGATGGTAAACTTGTTTCATATAAAGTTGCAATAAACCCTAAGGACAACAGAGCCCTTGCTATTAATGTTGAACTAATCAATTAAAGTAACAAGTGGACGTAAAACGGCAGGTAACATTATGCGTATTGAAGAAAGCCCCCGATTTTAAAATTGATTGAAGAAAATAAAAAAGCCCTGCTTGTTAGAGACCGGGGCTTTTTGCAATACGATGTTCAGCGACACCGCCAGCAAAGTGGTGGCTATAATTGTAAGGTGTTTTGTATGAGTTTTGAGATCATGGCTAAATAACTATACACCCGCTCCTCATCGGGCTGGCGTATAGTTAACTGCCGGCTATGCATAGCATCCCCTACCCAAAAACAAGATTCGTTTTTAGGAAAATAAACATTACCAATAGTGTTATGCAGCTTTTTCATGGGTAACTTTTTTGCTTTTTATTTTTGGAGATCCCCGGTTGCGCAACTGCGCCGCATCTACCAGGCAGCCATGATGATAAATAAATGTTGCAACCAATTCCATCTTTCCCTTTTTGCATACAGGGCACAGGGTAATGTCTTTTTATGCAGTTGTTGGTCTTCTCTGATGGTTCATTC
>DATCOF010000109.1:0-22265 GCA_036564845.1 Chitinophagaceae bacterium
CACTTTAGCATTGGTCATAAAGGTTTGAAAGATGGTAAAGAAGATACTGCCGTTTGTTGGCACACTTCCTTTTTTACTGATTTCCTTTGGGCTAATTCTTACCAAAGCATCTTCGGCAAATGCTGAAAAAGCATTGAAGGCTTGGTCGGCTAAAATATTTCTGTCGGCTAAAAATAAAATTCGTGGTCTGCGGCTGCCGTCACGTTTTAAGTTCCAACGGGTTTGAAATAATTTCCAGGCAATTTGAAAAGCGATAAATGTTTTTCCTGTGCCTGTGGCAAGGGTTAATAAAATTCGTTGCTCATTATTGGCAACGGCTTCTAAAGTATTGTTTACGGCAATTTCCTGATAATATCTTGCTCCTTTTGTGCCGCCAATATCTTCAAACGGTACGGCAGAAAATTTTTCTCTCCATTCGTTTTGAACGGCAAACGTTTTATTCCAAAGTTGTTCGGGTGTTAGAAAATCAGCAACCAAACCTTCTGCACCAGTTTTCATACAGATGCTATAAATCTCTCTGCCGTTAGTGGAATAAGTTGTTTCTAATTTTAATTTTTCGGAATATTGTTTTGCTTGTGCTACTCCTTCACCAACTCCAAGTTCATCGCTTTTAGCTTCTACTACTGCCAGTTTAATTCCTTTGTAAACCAACACATAATCGGCAGTAAGTTTTTTTGCTCTTACACCACCTGTTTGAATTTTACCTGCAGTAATGTTGTATTCACGAAGGATTTTTGAGCCTTCTACAATGCCCCAACCACAAGCCTTTAACTTCGGGTCTATGAGTTCTGCTCTTGTTTCTGCTTCGTTCATACTATTTTGATTTGCCCAATTTTTTTATAAAAATCTCATTCCTTCTTTTTGCTCTATCATACAAAGTTGAGTATTTGATAACTTCCGTATAAAGTGCTGCATCACCTTTTACAAATAGTCCTGGAATTACTTTGTTTGCTCTGAATAAGTAATCAAATTGATAAGCTTCTTTAAAATCCCCATCGTGGAATCTTACATCATTTGTATTTACTTTTTCTCCAATTAAGTAGCCATAAAATGTTTCAAATTTGAAATGAGGATTTGAAAAATTCCAAATTAGCGAAGCGTAATTGTTAATTTGATTTAGGTGGTCAGAAACATTTACATCAGGGTTTTTAAATTCAATAATCAGACACTTGCCTTCTTCTGGAAAAAGAAGAATATCAGGTCGTTTGGCATATCTATTCTCATTTAATGCAGTTCTAAAATTTTCTTCTTCCTCAGTTAAATCCTCTCTTAATAATTTAACGCCATCAATTTCAACATCTTTAAGTAGCTTTTCCGATGTGCCTTTGAAATAAATAAAATCCTCATTGATTAGCCAAAGGTCGCTGTCTTCCGAAGTTGAATTAGTTTGCTGAAAAATTAAATTGTGCAGCAATTTTTCATCCTTATTCCTGTCTTCATTTATTTGAGCAGATAATTTTCTATTGTTGATTAAATGGAATAACTCTAAAACTAACTTTCTTCTTGCAACATATTGTGTTAATGAAACCTTGTTTTGTAATGGTATTTCCTTTACAAGTTTTTGAATTTCCTTTTCCAATTGTTCGGAGTAACCTTCAGCAGTTGTATCAAGTTTCTCCAAACCGTCAATAGATGCTTTTATTTTGGCATCTAAACTTGCAGATTTCTTTGCCTCTGCTTCATAGAATTTTTTAAGAATTTCTGTTTCTGAATCATTGATTGAAATGCTTATTTCTTTGGCGGTGGCATCATCTAACAAAAACATTTCTTTGAGTTTCGTAAATTCCTCAATATGTTTTTGCTTTACTTCTTCAATTTCAGGATACATTGAACTAATTGAAGTATTCACCTCTTGTTGAATTTCTTCAACAAATATTTCCTCCGCATTTGCAAACAAGTCTTTGGCAAATGAATCTCTTGATTGAATGTTAACTATCCCCCGTAAATGAGTATCTCTTTCATCAATAAAATTGCTTGAAACAAGAAAAAGGAATTTATTTCCTTTGATGTTATCATTTCCTGCCAAACTTTCAAGACTAATAGGTGATTCTTCTATTACTTCTCCTTTTGAAACCAAGTTCAATTTATTTTCTTTCAAAAGTTTTTTATCAATCTTGAAAGCATCTATTTGAAAGTCCTCCGTTTTCTCAATCTTTTCAATTCCATTATTGACTTTTTTAGAATATTGAATTTTGATAACCTTTTTCTTGTCAACTTCAGGAATGTCTGCTTTCGTAATGCTCGTTTCGCCTTTTAGTTTTGTATGTAAATAAAATTCAATTTTTATTTTAGGTAGGTTGTTTTGATTGTGGCAGAAGTAATGAATATACCTTTCAAGCAATTTTACTTTAAATGATTGTTCTGATAAATCATCGTAAACACCACTCTTTTCAAGTAAGGCATTAAATGTTACTTTGGTTTCAATTTTATTTGCTGATACTTTTTTGCAAGATTTATGCTTTACCAAAGAATTATGTTTCAAAAACTCTTCATTTTTTGAAGCAATAAATTCTCGTTCAAAAAATTCTCCATTTTGTTCAAATACGCTTTTTACATTAGTGGAATCAAAGTAATGAACGAATTGAATTCTACCCGAACCTAAGTTTTTATAATTTTTTCTTACGTCTCTAAAAGTATTGAAACGCTGAAACTGGTCATCATTGAAACCAATTCCATTATCAATTATTGATAAACTTGAAAAGGTATAGCTATCAGGAGTAGTTGTTTCTGTTGAATAAATTTTGATAGTGATTTCTCCCTTATGTGCCGAATCAATTTTTTGCCTATCTCTAATTGCTTCAATTGAGTTTGTAAATGCTTCATATATCGGCTGCAATGCAGTGCTTGATTTGGAAATATCCTTTCTCAATATTTCTGGCCAATACAAGCCATCGGGAATTATATATTGATTATCCTGATACATATTCCATAACTTTTTGAGTGTTTAATTCTCCCGCAAACGCCTTTTGCAAAACAGATTTTTTCAGTTCTTCTATGTCGTTTATTTTTTGCTGATAAATGGCTTCTAATTTTTGGGTTTCGGTTAAAAGTGCTTCCAAATTTTGAACAATGGTTTGTTGTTCTGTTAACGGTGAAAGATTGTAAATTTTAAAAGCCCTAATATCTTTCATATTGATATGCTCAACTGTCGCACCTGTTGAATGTGATAATAATTGCTCTTGCACATCCTTTGAAAGAATTAAATGGGCTAAGAATTTAGATATTAGTTTATTCTTTTTAGGTCTAATCAATACTGTTCTTTGTCCTAAGCAAACTTTTACATTTTCTGGTATTACAGCAATGTTACCTGCTGGTGCTTCCCTTGCTAAAATCAAATCATCTGCTTGCGGAATTGCACGTCTTGTCCATTCATTATATGTCTTTTCTGAAACTCTATTAACACCTTCTAAAATCAAAACACCTTTTCCAATATTAGGCGTCCTTATTGATGGATAGCCTGTTTCTTGTGTGGGTGCAGTCTTATGTTCACAATCAACAATAAGTTCGCAAAGGCTGTCTAAAGTTTCAAATTTTGAACCGTGCAATTTGTTCTCAAACACTCCTTTCAAATAACTTTCAAAAAGTTCTTTGGCATTTTTGAGGTTTTGTTCGGCATTGCCTTTTGCTTTGGCTAGGGCGGCAAAGGCTTCATCAAATATGGATACGATGCGTTGTTGCTCAGGAAGAGGAGGAATTAAAATTGGAAAATCAAAAATATCATCCTTGCTAAATCCATCTTGTGCTGACCTTGATGCAGTTTTTAATAATCTGCTTTGAAAATCATCCGTGTTAAGATAAAAAAATAAATACCGCTTATAGAGAACCTTTTCATCAGGAATAGTTTTCATTACAGCAACATTGTATGCACCTGCTTTATTAACCAATACTTTACCGACTGATGCCCCATATCGCCCAAGTAAAATATCATCTTCGTTACAATGTCGGTTCTTCTTTGCTTCAGGGATGTAGGTAATATTTTTGTCCGAACCAAAATCTCTTATTTGTAGAAATCGCACATAACCTTTTCTCGGCTCAAAAATGAAATTGCTCTTAGGAGGCTGTGAACCTCCTTGAAAATCACAAACTTCTCCTAACTTTTTTATTTCCCAACCTTGTTTCATATCAGTTCCAAAATTGAGTTTAAAATATCTGCACTTTCTTCATCCAATGCTTTCATTTCTTCTAAAATTTCTTGCGGTTGCCGTAAGGCAACCTCTTCTTTTTTGTTTGGGTTTTTGGCAGAAATGTCAAAAGTTTTTTGGTCAATGTCTTTTACGGCAATGCTCCAAGAATTTTCGCTTTCAGCTTTTGTTTTTTGCAGTTCAACAAATTCAGCCAAATCTTTTTCGTTTAGTGGATTTCCCTTTCCTAAATTTCTGTCCAAATTCAGTTGATAAAACCAAACCTTTTTAGTTGAAGAACCTTTTTCAAAAAACAGCACAACTGTTTTCACACCAGCACCAGTAAATGTGCCACTCGGCAAATCTAAGACAGTATGTAGGTTGCAATTTTCTAAAAGCAATTTTCTCAAACTTACACTGGCATTATCTGCATTACTTAAAAATGTGTTTTTGATTACAACACCAGCTTTGCCACCTGCTTTCATAATTTTAATAAAATGCTGCAAAAACAAACTGGCTGTTTCGCCAGTTTTTATTGGGAAGTTTTGCTGCACTTCTGCTCTTTCTTTTCCTCCAAATGGCGGGTTTGCCAACACAATATCGTAACGGTCTTTTTCTTGTATGTCGGCAATGTTTTCTGCAAGTGTGTTGGTATGCACAATGTTTGGTGCTTCTACTCCGTGCAAAATCATGTTCATTGTGCCAATGATGTATGCCAATGATTTTTTTTCTTTGCCGTAAAAAGTTTTTTTCTGTAAGGTCGCTACATCAGCAGTCGTAAGTTTTTTGCTATGCTTTAAATATTCAAAAGCTTCCACCAAGAATCCTGCACTACCAACTGCACCGTCATAAATTTTGTTTCCTATTTCGGGTGCAACAATTTTCACAATGGTTTTAATCAAAGGTCGTGGCGTATAATATTCCCCACCATTACGACCAGCATTGCCCATATTTTTAATCTTGTCCTCATACAAGTGGCTCATTTCGTGCTTTTCAGCGTGGGTTCTAAAACGTAATTCATCAATACGGTTTATTACCTCTCTTAAATTGTAGCCACTTTGTATTCTGTTTTTCAGTTCGCTAAAAATCTCTCCAATTTTATATTCAATAGTGTCAGCACTTTCGGCATCTGCTTTAAATTTTTTGAGGTACGGAAATAATTTAATATTCACAAAGTCTGCAAGGTCATCCCCTGTCAATGCTTTATGATGGTCCAGTTCGGCCTTGCTCACCGACCCGTCTGGTAACTGAGCTTGTCGAAGTTTAGGTGTAGCCCAAACACTCCACTGAAATTCGGGATTAATAATGTTGGTGTAAGTCTTGCCAGTAAGTTCGGCTGCGGTGGCTTTGTCTTTCTCTAAATCGTCCAAATATTTTAAGAACAATACCCAGGAGGTCTGCTCTACATAATCTAACTCACTACCGCAACCTGCGTCTTTGTGCAGTATGTCGTCTATATTTTTAAAGGTTTGTTCAAACATTATATTTTCTTTTCTGTCAGTTTGTAAAGTTAATATTCTGGTCGGGTGCGTTGGCAAAATTTAGCTCTTTTGGTTTTGCGAAGGGTCGGCTTGTGTGTCGGGCAAAACCAAATGTGCTAAATGTGCGGCTGGCGTTTTTTTTCTGTCGGTTCATAGTTGCACTGCCGGTATGTTTAGGGTTGCTTGTAACACATAGAAAAGTATCCGCAAAGCCCCCTAAATAAAGCCCCGGTATAAGAATCTTTTGCGGGGCTTTGCGGTATACTTTTGAGTTGACTGATGTCGCCGTAAGGTTTCCTATTGGGACAAAGTATCAACCTGCTATTTTCTATGTGTTTGTTTTTAAAATATGGTTTTTGATTTTATAACTTTTTTTTCTGCGTTTATTAGAGGCAATAAGTTTTGATGTCTTAAAATTAGGGCTAATATTTTTCACGAAGTGTTTTTGCCCGCTTATTTTTTATTACAGGAGCACTTTCACAAAAAAGGCTCTTCGACAAACAAGCGAAGCCCTTCGACAAACAAGCGAAGCTTTTCGACAAACAAGCGAAGCTCTTCGACAAACAAGCGAAGCCCTTCGACTGACAAGCGAAGCCCTTCGACTAACAAGCGAAGCCCTTCGACTGACAAGAATAAGGATGTCAATGATCTTCAATGTGTTAGGTTTTCAAGACCCGGTTTTATAACTGCGTTTTGTAGTTTTTTTACTATATATCGCCTTTTTGCCCGCCGGCAAACAGCGATCAATTCGCATTTTTTAGTGTTCAAACGTGTTTTGTGAGCGGGGTACACCACCAACAGCACTAAAAATAATCATCACTTTAAACGCTTACTGCTGAGGGGCCAAGATAAAGTTGAAATAGAAACAGGATTACTTGCACTGGCACATAACCTGAGAAAAACACAGAAGTATTGCAGGCTTCATCTTAAACATAATGAGTACTATTGCAGCTTACTCTTTTTTTCCTAAAAAACCTTCCATCAAAAAAGATATTGAAGAAACCAACCCTGTTCTTATAAAACAACCCAATCAGCCAAAATTAATCGCCGCTTAAACCGAACTCAGGTTATTGGTATTCTACAATTCGATATAACTGCGCTCATTTGTAAGAATAAGTAGCTTAAAATTTACTTTGAATGGTGTATTACATTGGGTACATCTATTTTTATATAATTGAAACCCGAAGCAAAGATTTTCATATAATTAAACCCATTATTCCACACCAAAGAAAATTATTTTGGCTCCGGTGTTCGAAAAAGATGCTTTAATAACAGCACGGCCTTTATCATCATAATTTACGGTAACACCATCATTAAACCATATTTTTTTGCTTACTCTCGATTTTGTAATGTACAACACCTCCAGTTTACCCGTACCAAAAATAACTACAACACCCTTTCCATTTTCGGGATTTATTTTTTCATGGATTTCAGTAGATTCGCCTGGAAGCCCATAATTTACTGGTGATGCAAGTGTAATATCATATTTTACCTGTTTATAAATGTGTAAAATATCGCCAAATAATTTTGTGCCTTCAGGTGAAGTTTTAAGGATTTCACCCCATATTCCATTCTGCCCCAAAATTAAGGATGCAATATTTAGCATCTGAGAATTGCGGGGTTCATCGGTTTGATAATGTGTTAAGAATAATACCGAAGGAATCCATTTATCATAAGTCAGAATAGATCGGGTGAACCAACCCCGCGCAGGACCTGGATAGACTAATATATTTGCATTTCCGTTAGCTAACGGGGTTTCCCATGGTTTAGAAATATCCAGGTTGTGATAATTTGGCCCGTTATTAATTGCATAATATTTACCTGAAGAAAGAAAGGCCAAACCAACAGAACGACCATCTTCAGTGATATCGAAATCAAAAATCGCTTCAGGACATACTTTACAAACCTTATCAATAATTTTAGACATGTAAATGGGTTGCAAAAAGGCATCATAATCTCTTCTTTCAGTTACCGTATTTTCGGTTGTACCATGATAATGACCCGCAGCATCACAACAGCCCTGCTCAATAGCATCCCATTTAAAATAGGTAACTCCTGTTTCTTTTACAAGCCGGATCAATTCATCTGAAAAATCTTCCCAGTATTTACTGGCCAAACATAACGGGACACTTTCCTCAGTTTCCCATATTTTCCAGGGCTTAATCATTTTTCCATCAATGGTTGTGCGACAGTCTTTGTTTTGTTGCAGCATTTTACTGCTTAATGAAGCTACTGTTGGATTAAACCACAAACCCAGTTTCATGTTGTATTTCTTTAACCGGGCAACAACCTGTTTGAGCGAATCGGGGAAAAAATTAGCTGAAGTATTCACCGTCCAATCGCCTGTTTTCTGAAACCACCCGGCATCGATTACATATACATCGATACCCATATCGTGAGCTTTATTAATTTCATCCAGCGTTTGATTTAAATTCATGGATTGCAGATAAGGTATTCCAGACCAATGCTCTCTTTCCTGACGGCCCCATGTATTATAAAAAATATACGGTTGCCTGCTTTCTGAATTCTGACTGATATATTTTAACATAAAGCTTCGGTATTCTGCTGCCAGGGCATCTTTATTACCTTGTACCCCGGCTATTTCAAACCATAAGGTTTCATATTCATTTCCTTTAGATATAGGTTGATTATTCAGATAATTTCCTTTTACAGCGGATAAATTCAAAGATCTGTCTTTCATAAAACCGTAATGAAGAAAAACATTTCCATATTGCGATCCATGTTCATAGGCAAGCAGAAAAGAATTGTCAGCATTATTAGCAATTACCATAGGACCCATTGCAGAATAATTATTGTCAAAATACCGATCCTCAATAACCATTTCTCTCAAAATATAACTGTGAAATTTTTCATCATAATTTGAGAATTGAACTTCTTTTACTTGATTGAATGGAGTAAGAGAAGTTGAAAAGTAAATCAGATTATCATTTCCTTTTGCTTTTGTAAGTTTACTTTTCTCAGATCCTGAAATAATATATCTATATCGCACTACAGCATTACCGGGCGGCATACGAAATATAATTTTCAGCGTTAACGAAGTATCTGATTTTATTTTTCCTTCAAATACATATTCAGTTACATTGTTTTTTAAAAGAACCGGATCAGTAACACGAAAAAATTCAGTTACATTACAAACAATATTTTTTCCATTAATCTCAAAAGATGGAGGTTTTATTTTCAAAGATGTTGCATTCGATTTAATGGTATACGACCAAAGGCATTTACTGGTATTGATTAGACTAATCACACATACCCGATTTTTAATTTCTGATTGGCAGTAGACTTGTTGAGCAGATATAGCAAAAAATACGGATGCAGTAAAAATAAAAGTAGTTAGTTTCATGTTTCTAAATAAAGTAGATATTTAGTAGGTTAAAGCGGGTTCTAATAAGTATCCCGGGTAGATCCAGGCCGGGTATCTTGTATTTCTTAAAAAAAAATCATCTTAAGGTTTTAGCGGGATAGATTATACCAATTAATTTAAAGAGAACTTCTTTGGATAATTGAAAACGGATTTTTTATTTGTACATGGTGCTTTTTTAATATCATAGCAGCAAGTGATGATCCCATTTTACTAAAATCTGTTGAGATCACTGTAATATTTAATAGCTCTTTCAGGTCCGTTTCATTAAATGAAATTATTCCAATTTCCTTTCCTAATTCCAATTTTGTAAGCCTTATTTTTTTAATAAGTTTCGCAAGGTCAGTATCCTCAATAACTATGTATAATGTTCCTTTTGTAATTACTTCTTTGTCAATATTTGTATTTATTATGAAAGACAGGCCTGATTCATCACAAAATTTTTGTACGCCCTCAGTTATTTCAAGAGGATGATGTGCTGTATCAGGAAAAATCATTTTGATCTTGCGATACTTTTCAATAGGATTTTTTGTTGAATTCAAAGCATCATAAATATCGTATTTAAAATCCTGGTAAATAGCACTTACATCCGGATAAACACCACTTACCATTTTATCCAGCAGAATTAATTCATTTGATGGAATACTTTTCAGAAGCGGGATATAGTGTTTCTTTTTAGCATGATAAAAAAAATGAGGCATAATCACATAGTAATTATATTTCCCCGAATTAGAATGTAAAATTTCTTTTAGAATTGCCGGATCATAATGATGAATATGCAGATCGACTTTTGCTTTTTTACCTAATCCTTTTAATAAAGAATCGTAAATAATCTTTTTAAAAGAACTCAACTTATTAAAGACAAGCAACACTTTTATTTTTTTATTCTTTTTCCCTATTACGAAATATCCTTTGCCCCGTAATGAAGTTATATATCCCTGCTTCTTTAATTCCTTATAAGCTTTTTCAATGGTATCCCTAGCAACAGCATACTTAACACTGAATTCATTAATAGAAGGCAGATGAAAGTTTTCATTTAAAACACCCTTCTCTATATCCGAAATAATTGTTTCGGATATTTCTTTGTAAATAAGGTTTTTTGTGTTTGAATTAAACTTAAAATTATAATGTGGCTTATTTTCCTTCATTCAGAATTATTTTAAAAACAGGTAAGAGAAAAAATAAAGCAATATGTTTTTGAAATATCCCTTCATTGCATCCTAACAAACTTTTACAACTTCCATGTTTAATAACGCACCTAACTTTTCAATTTTAGAACTTATGTGACCAACTCCTACTGCGCAATGATGAGCAGGCCCGTAACTGTTCCAATTATTTACAAAATTTCTTGCACCGATAGAAAATTTATAACGACTATTAGTGTTGCCTATTTGCAGTATTTGCCCTGGAACTGATTCTGCTTCTGCTACCAAAAACATTAATTTTCCATTTGCTTTTTCAACAACCGAAAGCATTGTAACCGGGCCATTTTTTACAGACATTTCTACTGATAAACCACTTCCTACTTTTCCATGATATACTCCTAATGGACGAACTTTTGTTTTACCTTCTGCGATGGCAATATGACCGGGACCGTCATGACCCATTAATACTACATCATCTTTAAAATCCAATGCATAATATTCAGTAAAAGATCCTCCTGCCCCAAAGCTGTCCATGATCTTCATTGCCTGAGCATTTTTAATTTCATACTCACCGGCAACCGGCACACCATTAGCCGTTAATAATGAATTTCCAAGAATGATAGAAGCAATAGCAGTTTCATTTTCAGGATTACCTGTGCCTTTGTAGTAATATGCTATTGAGCCCAACTTGTATTGCTGTACCAGTCTTTCTAAAGCAACAGATGTAACTGCGGATTTATGTAATTCTTCCTGTGAACAATCAGACTGTACATCAAAAATTTCTTTAAATAAACTGATACGGTCATTTGCCTCCTGTTCACTTACTTGCTTTCGGTGAGCAACCAGTTCTTCCACTTCTATGAGTTCAATATGTCCACCAAAGTGAGCGTATTGTTGGGTAAGGTCAGTGTAAATATCAAGCATACCACTATAATAATGACCCATGCAACCCAACCGGTTATAAAACATGGTATTTGCTACTTTTGCTGCTTCTGCCCATTCGGTTATTTCATTCCAGCATTCTTCGTCATTGTTCAACATTCCCGTAACCTGATGAAATTTAATCCCTGCCCTGTTAAATACATTTGCTATTTCCGGAACAGGGCATGCTGAGCAATAAGCAAGCCACTCACCAGTCATTTTGGTTCTGTCGGTCATTGCATTAAAAGTGTTATAATCTATAGCAGCTTCGGGTGATAAATTGAGAATGATTACCGGAACTTTTGCACGCTGAACTACAGGCAAAACTGTAGAGGATAAAGCATAAGTGGTAACATACAAAAAGATGATACTAACATCTTCACGCTTAAAAAGTTTACCTGCTTCAAACGCTTTATCTACAGTATCAACAAGACCTGCATTAATTATATCCGGACTAATCTTTTCCAGTTTCTGCTTAACCTGCACAAGGTACCCTTCCAAGCGTTCTCTTAATCCATCAAACTGTGGCCAGTAAGTATCCAATCCAATACCGAATAAGCCGATTTTTACATTTGAATTTTCCATTGATATTTTTATTGTTTACTGCTGAAAGGATAATGATGTTCTAAAAACCGGGCATAAATCTTTCTATCAGATCATCATTTCATCAATCTTTGTTCCACCTAAATCAATACCCCATGCTTTCATATCTGAGTTTTTAGCATTTTCAGCAATAGTTGAATAATGTTTTGCCAGACCCCGTATATTCTCTTCAGTTTTTTCTTCTACATTAATGATTCTATTACTTGCAGTATCATGAGATGCCAGCAGCTCATTTATCTTTAAATACAGGGCCGCAGAAAAGCGATTTACAGATTTTTGAATAATAAAGATGCTTAAAAAAGTAACAGAAAATATTACATCCATAATAAGATTATGCCTCGGTTCATTATATACGCTTTCATCAGTAAAATATCTAATAACCAATGACATAGCCACTATAAAAGTTATTGAATTTCCTAATACACGGGTTGCGGCAACACTAAATTTTTCGAAAGCTATTTCAAGTATCTTATATAAGGATTTCATTTTATTATTTTAATACTTAAAATAAGATGTATACTCTTACAACTTTTGAACCATTTTAAATGTATGATTATTAGTGAACGCTATCTCTATATCATCCTGCAATCGTACAATATCTTCTTTGGTGACGGAATTTAATAGAAAAGTATTACCGGCCCATGTAAACCATAAGAATTTGTATATCGCTTGGATTTACACCACTAATTCTGCTGGCTTGCCCTAAAGTTTGCGGCCTGATTTTATTAAATTTTTGCCTGGCCTCATTTGAGAGAGAAAGGATTTTATCATAATTAAAACTTTCCGGAATAATCTGTTCTTCAAGAGTACTCATTTTGCCGACAAGTTCTTTTTCCTTTTGAATATAAACGTCATATTTCATCTGGATTTCTGCCTGCTCAAGAGTTTCAAGATCATATTGCTTTAAATGGGAATTCAATATGGGGCTAGCTTTCATCATATCAGTCAAACTCAAAGAAGGTCTTAATATTAATTGAGAAGCTTTTTGTTTTTGATCAAGAGAAGCTGAATTTATTGTTTCTAAATATGGATTTATTTCCTCTATGTCAAATATAAACCCTGATAATACATCTTTTATTTTATATACATTTTCCAATTTAGCTTTTACCTTTTCCATTCTTTCCTGAGACGCCAACCCTATCCGATAGCTTTTTTCTGTTAACCTGATATCAGCATTATCCTGGCGTAATAATGTTCTAAATTCAGCCCTGCTCGTAAACATTCTATAAGGCTCATCAGTACCTTTATTAACAAGATCATCTATTAAAACCCCGATATATGCCTCATTTCTTTTTAAAATTATCGGCTCCAGATCATTTATTTTTTGATGAGCATTAATACCGGCCATTAATCCCTGGCATGCAGCTTCTTCATAACCCGTGGTACCATTTATTTGCCCGGCAAAAAATAGATTTTTGAGTAATTTAGTTTCAAGTGTGGGTTGTAATTGAGTCGGCGGAAAATAATCATATTCAATGGCGTATCCAGGTCGAAACATTTTACAGTTTTCAAAACCATGAATCTCTCTAAGTGCCTGAAACTGAACAGTTTCCGTGAGTGAAGATGAAAATCCATTAATATATATCTCAATAGTGTTCCAGCCCTCTGGTTCTATAAAAAGCTGATGACGTTCCCTCTCTGAAAATCGGGTGATTTTATCTTCAATACTAGGGCAATATCTAGGCCCAACCCCCTGAATTCGGCCTTGGAACATTGGGCTTTTGCTAAAACCAGTTTCCAGAACCTCGTGCACCTTTTTATTAGTATATGCAATCCAACAGTTTTTCTGCCGGGTGGGTTTATTTGTATTCGTAAAAGAAAACCCCTTTATTTCTTCGTCTCCTTCCTGAATTTCTAATTTGGTGTAATCCAGACTTCTGCCATCTATCCTTGGTGGTGTACCGGTTTTAAGGCGATCACTTTTAAACCCCCAATTTTGCAATTGCTCTGTTATTCCAGTTGAGTTTTTTTCCGACACTCTTCCTCCTGCCATTTGTTTTTCACCAATATGAATTATCCCGTTTAAAAAGGTTCCATTGGTTAGAACAACAGATTTACCGAGAATTTCATGGCCCAATCTTGTTTTTACTCCGGTTATTTTGTTCTCAGATTTAATCAAACCCGTTACCATATCCTGGTAAAAATCAATATTGGTGTTTTGCTCTAAAACCTGTCTCCATTTTAATGAAAAAAGGCCTCGGTCACTCTGAGCCCTGGGACTCCACATGGCTGGCCCCTTACTTTTATTCAACATCCTAAATTGAATCATAGTCTCATCAGTTACAATCCCACTATATCCACCCATCGCATCTATTTCTCTGACTATCTGTCCTTTAGCAATTCCTCCCATTGCTGGATTACAACTCATTTCTCCAATGGTTTGTAAATTCATCGTTATCAGAAGCACTTTACTACCCAAATTAGCCGCTGCGCTTGCGGCTTCACAGCCAGCATGGCCAGCACCAACCACTATAACATCATAAATTTGGAACATCCGACAAAATTACAAGAAGCATTTTTAACCTCCAATTTGGGTTTCACGTGAAACGTTAAACTCATTCAAATATATTTCTTGTAAAGCCTCCATCTTAATGGAAGCTTTTTTAGGTTTATCGGAATAGCCACATAGATGTAAGCAGCTATGGATAATAACCCTGCAAAGTTCATTTTGATATGATATTTTAAAATCCCTGGCATTTGATCTGATTCTGTCAATGCTTATATATATATCACCAATAACAGGGTCTTCAGGATTTGAAAGGATAAAACTTAGTGTATCTGTGTAATAATTATGGTTTAGGAAACCTATATTAAGAGATAATAAATATTCATCCGTACAAAAAATGATATCTATCTCTTTTACTTCTATACCTTCTTTTTTGAAAATAGAAAGGAGAAACTTCTTCAAATCCTTTTTGTGCAGGAGTGAGGATCTGATATTTATTTCGTGAAAAAATATATTATTTGGTTGCATATTTCTAAACTCGAAAATATAGAAGTTAACAACGAAATATATTTACATCCTATATGCTAAAGAAACTATCGGAAATGGAAGCGGGCAAATTTGTCCGAATAAACTCATTCATTAAAAATGATATTTTTTTAAAATTAATGGAGATGGGGTGTTTGCCAGGAGAAATAATAAGTATAGAAAAAGTTGCCCCATTAGGTGATCCAATCTCTATTAAAGTTTCAGGTTATTTTTTAAGCCTGCGATTAAATGAGGCAGAAACAATACTAGTAGAAGAAGTGTAAATATTTGATATTCAGTAATTTATATGAAAATTGGTCTTTATTTTGGCTCTTTTAATCCAATACATGTAGGGCATCTTATTATTGCAAATCACATTGCAAATAATACAAATTTGGAACAAGTTTGGTTTGTTATTTCTCCACAAAATCCATTAAAAACCAACAATACCCTATTAAATAAATATCACCGCAAATATCTAATTGATATTGCAATAGAAGGAGAAAAAAAATTAAGGTCAAGCACAATAGAGTTTTCTTTGCCAATCCCTTCATATACGATAAATACGTTGATCTATTTAAAAGAAAAGTATCCTGATTATACATTTTCGGTTATTATGGGAAGCGATAGTTTCCAAAATATTACTAAGTGGAAAAATTATGAGACGTTAATTAAAAACTACCAGGTATTGGTTTACGAAAGGCCTGGATTTATAAGCGAGAATAATTTCGGAGAAAATATTATTACATTAAAAGCGCCTCTTCTTGATATTTCTTCAACAAAAATACGCGACATGATAAAAAATGGGAAGTCAATTAAATTTCTTGTTCCGGATGTAGTAAAAGAAGAAATTGAAAAAAATCATTACTATAAATAAGATCCTAATCTGGACAAGCCAGCCCCCCCAAAAAAAACTAAAAGTTGAATTTTTTATTTTTCCTCTGAAACCATTATCCATATTATGTTACAGCGAGTAGCTAAAAATATCTTGCCAAAACATACGAAGATTTAAGGGGTTAGATACTAAAATATCCAGCCTAATAACAAACAGCCAATTACAACATAAGGAGATTTTATACCTGTAAAACTTAATAAACAAAACGTTCCAATTATAACGCCAATATTAATAAAACTTTCAGTCTTAAAATTTGCTATTGAAATGTCGTGCAATAAATAAAAAGTTGCAGCCCACATAATGCCTACTACTGCCGCATTTATTCCCTCCAAAGCCCGATAAACAATTGGATATTTTTTTAGATTATGCCAGACCGGATAGAAAAATAAAACTAACAAAGCACTCGGTAAAAAAATTGCGATTGCACCAATTATACAACCAAGAACCTGCATGAATTTTCCTTCTGGTCGCATTACCATACCACCCGTATAAGATGCGACTGAAAACACAGGGCCGGGAATAGCCCTTACCATTCCCCAGCCAGTTAAATATTCCTCCCGGGTTATATTGTATTTTATTTTATCTCTTACCACATATTGATCATACATCAATGGCATTAAAACATCGCCTCCTCCAAAAACCAAACTCCCAAAGCGATAAAAGTTTTCAAATAAAGCAAAGCTGCGCTTGTTTTCCCAGTTATGAGTTCGTGAAACCTCACTAAAAATTCCGGCTATAATAAAGATCAAGACAAATAACCAAATGTTTGTCCACTTAACAAGCTTTGGTTTTAATGCTTTATTTCGCGGGAACCTTTTATTGCTAAAGTTTGTTATAACCCCTCCAAGGACTATTAAAATTGGAAAGACCCACGGAGTTTTAAACAAGAAATATGTGATGAATAATGACGAAAACATAATAACATATGTGATCAAATTTCTTATCGAAGTTTTATATACCCTGAATGCGGCAAATGCTAAAAACCCAACAGCCATAGGTTGTATGAATTTAAAAAATCCAAGCCCGGAATGTTTTGTGTCAATATATTGAACAACAAATGAGAATACAGACATTAAAGTACATGCAGGCAATATCCATATAATAAGTGTAAGAACTGCCAAAGGAATACCGCCTCTTTTATATCCAATCAGGGTTAATGTTTGAGTAGAAGAAGCTCCGGGCAGAAGTTGACAAAAAGAAACATAATCCATTAGTTCCTCTTTTGTAATATCTCTTCTTCTATCAACAAAAGTCTTCATCATCATTCCCAAATGACCTTGTGGGCCGCCAAACGCGGAGATACTATAAAAAAAAACAGCTTTTAAAAACGGACCATGACGCAGAAGCATTCTTGAAAAAACTAAAAAGTAAAAGATGTAATTATATCTAAACCTCCAATCCTACGATTAGATTTTACAAATGTAAATTTGTATATGAAAAGAAATCAAGATAATTCTTTATTCAATAAGTCAATAAATGTTTTATTTTTTTTTTATTCTATTTTTCTCGATCGCTTCCTGTTCTTCTCCCAAATATCTTAATCAATCTAATTATCAATTTAAAGATCCTTCAGAAATACCTAACTATTCAAGCTTAAATTATTGGGCATCGCATCCATGGAAAATTGATGCCGCAGATAATCTTCCGTCATCAATTCAAAATAAAAAACAAGACTCATTGGTTGATGTATTTTTTATTCATCCAACAACATATACAAATCTATCAATGCCTATGGGATGGAATGCTGATATAAATAATGAAGCATTGAATAAAAAAACCGATAACTCTACCATTTTATACCAGGCAAGTGTTTTTAATGAGCACTGCAGAATATTTGCTCCGCGATATCGGCAGGCTAATTTAAAAGCATTTTATGTAACGGATAAAAGCCTTGCTGATAAAGCATTTGATCTTGCCTACCAGGATGTAAAAGCAGCATTTGAATATTATTTAAAATATTATAATAACGGCAGGCCAATAATAATTGCATCGCACAGCCAGGGAACATTACATGCAGCAAGATTATTAAAAGAATTCTTCGAAAAAAAATCTTTACTGAAAAAATTAGTATGTGCATACATAATTGGCTTGCCTGTTTTCCAAAATTATTTTATGGAATTGCGGTCATGCTCCGACTCCGCATCTACCGGATGCTTTGTAAGCTGGCGAACATTTGAAACTGGATACATGGCTCCATTTGTTGCGATTGAAAAAGAAGTTGCATATGTTACAAACCCGCTAACATGGGCCTCATCAGAAGAACTTGCACCAGCCAGATTAAACAAAGGAGGCATTCTGAAGAATTTTAATAAAGTAGTGCCGGGAGTAGTAAGTGCGCAGGTACACGGAAATATTCTATGGACGAGTAAGCCTAAATTTTTGGGAATTATTTTTCTTACAACGAAGAATTATCACATTGCTGATTACAATTTATTTTATCTGAATATAAGGGAGAATGTAAATACAAGAATTCAATCATTTCTCTTAAAAAATTAAAACTCAGCGCTCTTTGGTGTTCGCGGAAAAGGAATTACATCCCTGATATTTGTCATGCCTGTTACAAATTGAACAACCCTCTCAAACCCAAGCCCAAAGCCTGCATGGGGAACTGTACCAAATCTTCTTGTATCTAAATACCAATCCAATTCTTCTGTAGAAATATGCATTTCATTCATGCGCTCGGTAAGTTTATCCAATCTCTCTTCTCTTTGCGAGCCGCCAACAATTTCACCAATACCCGGAGCTAAAATATCCATAGCAGCAACAGTTTTTCCATCATCATTCTGGCGCATGTAAAATGCTTTTATTTGCTTTGGATAATCAGTTAGTATCACTGGTTTTTTAAAATGTTTTTCTACAAGGTAACGCTCATGTTCACTTTGCAGATCAACACCCCAGTCGTCAATTAAATATTGAAATTTCTTTTTCTTATTATGATTCGATTCTTTTAAAATTTGAACAGCTTCTGTATAAGTAAGCCTCTCAAAATTATTGTTGATCACAAATTCTAATTTTTCTATCAAACCCATTTCGCTTCTTTCATTCTGAGGCTTTTGTTTTTCCTCTTCTACCAAACGCTGCGATAAAAATTCAAGATCTTCTTTGTTATTCTCTAAAGAATATTTAATAATGTACTTAATAAATTCTTCTGCAAGGTTTGCATTGTCTTCCAGATCATAAAAAGCCATCTCGGGTTCTATCATCCAAAACTCTGCAAGATGCCTGGCAGTGTTACTGTTCTCTGCACGAAAAGTTGGCCCGAATGTATAAATATCTGCAAGCGCCATTGCAGCAAGCTCTCCTTCTAATTGCCCGCTTACTGTGAGGTTGGTTGCCTTTCCAAAAAAATCTTCTTTATAATTTATTGAACCATCTTCATTTTTTGCCGGCTTAGTCAGATCAAAATTAGTAACGTGAAACATTTCTCCTGCGCCTTCAGCATCTGATGCAGTTATGATAGGCGTATGCAGGTAAACAAATCCTTTATCATTAAAAAATTTATGAACCGCAAAAGCCAATGTATGACGAACTCTAAATACTGCAGCAAATGTGTTGGTTCTAAAGCGCAGGTGAGCTTTCTCTCTTAAAAATTCAAGGCTGTGTTTCTTTGGTTGCAAAGGAAATTTCTCGGCATCACTATCTCCCAATATTTCAATTGAAGTTGCCTTTAATTCAATCTTTTGCCCTTTACCCAATGAAGGAATAATCTCTCCGGTTACTTTTATTGCAGCCCCGGTTGTTATTCTTTTTAAAATGGTTTCATCAAACTTGCCAAGCTCTGCCAGCACTTGTAAATTATTATTGGTGCTTCCATCGTTTAGTGCAATAAACTGGTTGTTTCTGAAAGTACGTACCCAGCCCATAACTATAACTTGATAGTTTATGCTTTCATTTGCAAGCAGGTCTTTTATCCTTGTTCTTTTATTAAACATATTGCCATTTTGGTGGGCAAAGATACAGGATACAGATAAACCCAATATTCAGCAATGTTGTTAAGTATACTCTATATAGATATTTTTTGAGGCTGATTAAATCGTATAAAAAACACATAAAATTTGGTGAATGAAAAAAGTTGAAGGCAAAATATTTTCTTTGTATATAAATTAATCTTATTATTGCATCGGAATAAACTGATAGGTTCTCCTTTTCTCTAAGCTTTTCAGTTTAATAAATAGAATCCATTCCATATAAATCATCAAAATTTATAGTTCACACTTTAAGATCGTTTTTGAGTTTTAATTTACAAGTATTTTATGTACGACATTTCACAACTGAACGACCTGCTCGTTCCTGAGTTGCAGGATATAGCAATAGAACAAAATATTTCCAACGCAAAAAAATTAGATAAGCAGGAACTTATTTCACAAATCCTGAATAAACAAAGCACAATGAATAATGGCACTGATGGCGAAAAGCCAAAAAGAAAAAGAATTATTAAACCGTTAGAGCCGGTAAAGAACGATGCTCTACAGGTTGAAGAAGAAAAAGTAAAACACGAGCCGAGAGTTAAAAAATCGGACGCTATAGTAGCTGATAAAAAGAAACCCTTTAAAAAGGAGAAAGAAGAGACAAATGAAGATGAGCAACCGAGCGGCGACCAGGACACTAATGATGATTCTCGGAGCCCAATGTCAATTGCACCTGCGCTCGTAAGTTTATTAAATGATGATATACCACAGAGTGGCGAAACACAAAGTAATGGCGGCGCTGCTGTACAGCAAAGAAATTATCCTCAACGCCGTGAGCCAGCTTTCAATATTGAATTTGACGGTATTATTTTAGGTGAAGGTGTGTTGGAAATGATGCCTGATGGATATGGTTTTTTAAGAAGCAGTGATTACAATTATCTTTCTTCTCCAGATGATATTTATGTTTCTCCTTCGCAAATAAAATTGTTTGGTTTAAAAACCGGAGATACTGTTTACGGATCAGTTCGTCCGCCAAAAGAAGGTGAAAAATATTTTGCATTATTAAAAGTTGAAACTATTAATGGCAAAGGGCCTGAAGAAGTTCGCGACCGTGTACCTTTCGATTACCTGACACCATTATTTCCTTTTGAAAAATTAAATTTATTTACAGAGTCCAGTAATCTTTCCACAAGAATTATGGATCTGTTTACGCCGATAGGTAAGGGACAGCGTGGATTAATTGTTGCCCAGCCCAAAACGGGTAAAACAATGTTGCTGAAAGAAATTGCGAATGCAATTGCGGCAAACCATCCTGAGATTTATTTAATTATTGTTCTTGTTGATGAAAGGCCGGAAGAGGTTACCGATATGGAACGTAGTGTAAGAGCGGAAGTTATTGCATCAACATTTGATGAGCCTGCAGATAAGCATGTGAAGGTTAGTACAATGGCTTTGCAAAAAGCAAAACGACTTGTTGAGTGCGGCCATGATGTTGTGATCTTATTAGATAGCATCACCCGTTTGGCAAGAGCACACAATACCGTTGCCCCTGCAAGCGGAAAGGTTTTATCCGGTGGTGTGGAAGCTAATGCAATGCAAAAACCAAAACAGTTTTTTGGTGCTGCAAGAAAAATAGAATTTGGCGGATCGCTTACAATAATTGCAACAGCGCTGGTTGATACAGGAAGTAAAATGGATGAGGTGATATTTGAAGAATTTAAGGGAACAGGTAATATGGAATTGCAATTAGACAGGCGTTTATCTAACCGCAGAATTTTCCCTGCAATAGATATTGTTGCATCTTCTACAAGACGTGATGACCTATTGTTGGACAAGGATGTTCTTAAACGCATGTGGGTATTGCGTAATCATATGGCTGATATGAATCCTGAAGAAGCTATTAATACTTTGATGAAGAATATGAGAGGAACTAAAGACAATATGGAGTTTTTAACTTCCATGAATGGATAAGTAACTCTTAATGAAAACACCTATCAAAGCAACACGATATATATTTTTTATTAAATTTATTTTTATAATAAATGTATCTTATTGCCAAAAAGATTTTTCAAACATACTACGCTCTTTCGATAGCACTTACGGATATAGTGCAAACAACCCAATTAAATTAAAAGACGGAAATCAACAAAAAAGTATTGCTAATTCAATAATTTTTGTGAAAGGACTAAAGACGGTCGATGATCAAAGTCTTAATTTCGTTTCAAGACATGCCGTAATGGATCCAAATTATAAAAAACCTTTAATTAGGCTAACTAATCGGTATACGGGAATGCCACTAAATGGAAAATTGGGTTTATTAGATATGTATGTATTTGTTACTTCTCATACTAAAGACACCATAACACTTTATATAGACATTTATAATAAAGGGCAAATTAATTTGCCTATTAAACTAAAGTGGTACGAACAATTTACTCAATAAAGAAAAAATTAAATGTAATTTAACCACTGCTAATCCGGTGGTTTTTTGTTTATGGCAATAGAAAAGATCAACATAGAAATTTTTTTAGAACTGGCAGTGCACTTTCCTGTTATTGATGTGCGCAGCCCCGGCGAATTTAATCATGCTCAAATTCCCGGTGCATATTCATTGCCATTATTTTCTGATGAAGAAAGAAAAATTGTAGGCACCGCATATAAGCAACAAATAAGAGAAGCAGCGATCAAGATCGGGCTAACTTTTTTTGGAGTAAAGATGAAAAACATGGTGGATGATGTTGAAAAAATAATTGCGGAGCATAAGATACCAAATACAAATAACGATAATGGCAATCATCAACCGCCCAAGCGCAACACTATTCTTGTTCATTGCTGGCG
>DATCOF010000110.1:0-5517 GCA_036564845.1 Chitinophagaceae bacterium
CTAATTGCAATACATCATTTTTATATCTTGATTCATTTTCAAGATCGTCTTGAGTTTGTCCTTCAATGCGGCCTCTTACTTTTCCATTGTCTTCAAAAGTCACAAAATTATTTGCTGAACTTGCCTGGTCTGTGCCGGTAAGTTTTATAAATACGCCCTGTGATTTGCCGGTAACTTTTAATGGATATGCACCCGCATCTGTATCTGTACCGCTGGTTCCACCTATAATATTAACCTGGCCATTGTCCGCATTAACCGTTAATACATTATTTATGGTTGTTAATCCGGCAAGTGTTGTGCTTCCTGCAACTGCCATATTTGAAACAAAGTTTGCATTACCACCCACATTTAATTTTTTGCCAATGCCTACACCGCCACCAACTATTAACGCTGCTGTATCTGTACCATCACTGCGCTTTCCGTATTCAGTTCCGTCAGAAATTCTTACGCTTCCTGCAAAAGATGTTTTACCACCTAAGCGGGTATCGCCACCTACTGTTAGATTTTTTAAAATACCAACACCACCATATATTGCCAGTCCACCACTTGGTGCAACGGCTGAAGTATCAGAGTTTATGGGAGAATTAAAAACCACTGCTGAATCAACGCGTAATGTTCCTGTTAATACAGATGCATTTTTGCCATTCACATTTAATGAACTATCAAGATCAGTAACACCTTTTACATTTAATGATCCTGAAAGATGTGTTTCGCTTTTGTTATTTACATTAAGCCTGCTGTTAAGATCTGTTACACCATCTACATTTAAAGAGTTATTCAGATCAGTTGCGCCATCAACCGTTAATTTACCGGAAAGTAAAGTATTTGCTCCGCTGTCTACTGTAAGATCACCGGTTAAACGTGTTGGGCTTTTTCTTGAAACAGTAAATGGACCATAATTAATTGTTTGTCCTTTTACTTTATTAAGGTATGCGCTGGAATCAACATTAAGATCCGCACCGATCTTTAAACTTCTTTTTAATTCTATATTTCCATTAGCCAAAATTCTTAAGCGCTCAGTATTGTTTGTTATTAATACAAGGTCTGCAAAATCTGTTGTTCCCAATCTGTCTGTTGTTGGATCAACTCCGGAATTTCCTTTCAACGACCAAACCTGGGCAGGAACTCCCGGCGAATTTGAATTAGAAACAGATGTGGATACATTGGCGATGTTTGAACCAGGTACTTCAGTATTACCAACCAATGTGTTCGCGGTTTCTGAATGAAACGCATAAGGCACAGCCAAAAGTTTACTATTACTCACTGTTACAAAATCTGCTTTGCCTTTATCTTTTATGGCAACCTGCATCCAAATATCTGTAGAGCTCCATGGGATGCTGCTAAATGTTCCTTTATCAACTTTACCGCCGCCGATAGTTATTGAAAATAATCCCAGTGCGTTGGTTGTTACAGTATGTACTTCGCTGTAATAAACTGTAACGTTATTTCCCTGCATAGTTACCAGGTTTATTTTTAAAGATATTTCCTGGTTAGCAATAATGTTGCCTACTATGTTTCTTGCAACAGCCTGGTATTTCATACCCTGTGGTACATGCTGTGCAAACGATACGGCTATGCTAAAACATAGGGAAAGCAAAATGTATAATTTTTTCATTTGTGGTGAGTTTTTTGTTTTGAAAACTTGTATTAAAAAATTTTATTTATTGAGCTTTGATAATCCTGTACGACTTAATTACATTCGCAGCAACACCATCTCTTACGGTTAACATATAAGTTCCGGCACGTAGCGAACTCATGTCAATTTGTATATTACCAGAATTTATTGCAATGTTTTTTTGGATAAATATTAATCCATTTACATCGCTGATAGTTATAAAAACCCTTCCGGCTTTTGTAGATACGATACCGAAATTAACGATGGAAATTATTGGGTTGGGTGCAATTGAAATAGTATAATTATCTGCATCTGATGCTGTGCGGGCTGTAGTAATTGTCTCGATAAGCAAAGGCTGATGAAAGCCCTGTGTGTACATTTTGCTTGCTGAAGTAATTGTTTCAACAGCATATTCCCCCATAGTCCAGTCTAAGGAAATGGTTGATGTTTTATCTGAGCCGCCGGCAGCAGAAATGATACTGGGATCAGGCGATTGCGATTTTGCAGTCAGAAAAAAGCAAAGGCAAAACAATACAAGAAAATTCTTTCTCATAATAAAAAAGTTTATACTTAAAATTGATCGGATATAACTTAGGATAAAAAACTATATGGTTGGCATTCTTTGATGGGGAGTACAAACTAAGATAAAATATTTTATAAAAAGAAATATTTCATCAACTATTTTAAATTTTATGCTTGGCGGATTTATAATATTTAAACAATGCAATCAATGAAACAAGTGTCCATACGGCTTCAAGAATAATGAATGGGATATAATGAATAAGGTAAGATGCAAAACACGCTAAACCTCCACCAATAACATTCATGAGAATATAAATTATACTTTCTTTTGAAATTTTATCGCGAAGGTTTAATACAAATGCAAGCAGTAAAATAAATACACCAATGCTTCCGATCATATCGCTAAAAGAAAATTTCATTCTTATATAACTGTTATTACTTTATCTGATGTAGAAGTAAATTTTCCGATCGGCTTTGTAAATATTTCCAGGTGATTATCTTTTAATATTTGCTTAACCTCATTTATGGCTGAGGGTTGAACAGCGATCAATAATCCACCGCTTGTTTGCGGATCGGCAAGAATCGCTTTTTGATATTCAGTGATGCCTGCGATCTTATCGCCATAGCTATCCCAGTTTCTGTTAGTTCCGCCAGGTACACATTTTTGGTCTACATAGTTTTTAATGTCATCAATTATTAAAGGAACATTTTTAAAATCAATAACAGCGCCTAAGCCGCTGCCCTCGGCCATTTCAACCAAATGCCCTAACAAACCAAAACCTGTAACATCCGTCATCGCACTTACTCCTTTTATGCCTCCCAATATTTCACCTACTTTATTTAATTGCATCATTTGTTTTGCAGCAATGCCTTTGTGCTCTTCTTTTAAAATTCCTTTTTTTTCTGCAGTGGTTAAAATACCAATACCCAGGGGTTTGGTTAAAAAAATATGGTCGCCTTCTTTGGCTAAATTATTTTGTTTTATGTTTTCAATAGAAACAAGGCCACTAACTGCTAATCCAAAAATGGGTTCCGGAGAATCAATGCTATGTCCGCCAGCCAAAGGAATACCGGCTTCCATACAAATGCTCCTGCTGCCTTCGATTACTTTTTGAGCTATAGCCGGAGACAAAACATTTATTGGCCAGCCCAATATTGCAATCGCTACAATTGGCTTGCCTCCCATTGCGTATACATCGCTTATTGCGTTAGCGCCTGCAATGCGCCCAAACTCAAAAGGGTCATCAACGATCGGCATAAAAAAATCTGTTGTAGATATTAATGCCATTCCATTTTCAAGATTATACACAGCAGCGTCATCTTTACTGCTATTGCCAACTAAAAGATTTTTGTTATCCGGTAAAGCAAGATTGCTTTTTAAAATTTCGTCTAAAACAGAAGGTGATATTTTACAACCACAACCGGCGCCGTGAGAATATTGTGTGAGTTTGATTTGTAATGAATCATTGGTCATTGCACAAAAATATAAAACTTAAAATGACTATTGACTTAATGACCATTGACTTTTCTTCTGAGTATAATTGCAGCATTTTTTTGCAGATCTCCGGCAAATCTTATTTGGTAAATATCTTCTCCGTCATGAATGATAAGCAAGCCTGTATTGGGCGGAATGCTTCCAAGATTTTCTGCATACATTATCAGTTGCAACGAATCACCAAGATCGGGAGTAATATAAATTGTTTTATTTATTGCCACTGTACTTAAGCCCTGGTGAGGCATAATATTTTTTCCGTTTAGCAATACACTTACAGTATCTCCATCAACCGCACCATTATCGTACAACGTTAATACAAGACTATCCGATTTAAAATTTACTGTTCTTATCGTTTCAATTTTTCTCTTCGCTAATTCTATTGAAGAAATTGCAGGCGCATTAGTTAGCACAGAACTCTGGATAGGCTTTATTGTAGGAAGTATTACTTCGGTAATTTTTTGTTTTTGCAAAGAACTGTCTGTAAGTTTTTTTGTAATCGCAAGAGTTGGAGTTTCTTTATTAATAATTTTTTGTTGAGCATTTGGCTCGGTCTTTTTAGTTGTTGGGGCAATAGAAGTTGTTATTATTTTCTCTTTCGGTTGAGGTGGTTGTGATTTTTTTTCATTCTTTAAAGGAATTCTTGTTACTTCTTTTTGTTGTTGTTCAACCGGCTGCTTTTTTATCTTTTCGGCAACTGTAACAATTTGTTCTTTGGGTTGGTTAGGTTGCGGTTCTTTTTTTATTGCAACATCTTTTACCTCTTCCTTTTTAGGCTTTTCAATTATCCCAATGTCTTTTGATTTTATAACATCGTCTTTGTATTCAACGGTATCCTGTTTAAAAACAATCAGCGCCTGTTCAGTATTTGGGTCTTTGCCTGCGCTGGTTGTTATTTCTTTTTTTACATCGGGCAAAGATATTTTTGCCACATCTTTTTGCTCTTGTTTTGGTAGAGTACTCTGAGTGATTTTGTTTGCAGGCGCAATTGCCACTTCTTCTTTTGGATTATTTTGAATGAACGATAATGAATTTGACAATTTCAATTCTTCCAGTTTTGGAATTAATTTAGTTTGCAAAATTTTGTTTTTTTTCTGCAAATGGATGCTTCCTGTTGCTGATGCATATTCTTTTGTCCTGTTTGTGTTGAACACGCCGATAAGAAGTAAGCCTGAATCACCGTGCATAATATTTAATGTACTGTATTGCCTTACACCTTTTGGTGGCGGTGATGTATAATTATTATAGATCAATTCATCATCCTCTATTAATATTTTATCTCCTTTACGTTTTATTTTTAATGACTTCACGCCTATTTCCTGCCTGTTATTTTCGTCAATAAAAATTGTATGAGAATAGCCGCTGAGCTTGCCTTTGCTTTCGCTTATTGCAATTTCATACGGAATGTATCTGTGTGTTGTGTCGTTGTATAAAGTGCCCGTCCACACACCTTCTACATCTTGTGAAAAGAGTTTTAAAGGCAGTAATAAAAAAATTAAAAGGGCCCTCATACTTTTTGAAGTGATAGTTTATTTATGTTAACCAAACTACTAACAACCTGGCATTGGATAATATTTAATAATGACTGATAATTTTTTCTGTTGGTAAGGCCTTTGCTGTATAGCTTATCATAATAGTGCAACAATATTCTAAAACATTCGATGGTATTATTTTCTGATAAGAAGTTTATTGCATTTTTTGTTTCAAGGCCACCCAATCGTTTTTGAATACGCTCGATGGCTTCAGCGAGTTTTTCCTTTTCAAAATTTCCATAAGTATCTACAAGAAAATTTAATCTTTCCTTAAATGGAATATCTAAAAAATAAACAGGGCAATCTCTCATCGTTTCCCAAAAAGCATTTGGAATGATGAGTTTCCCGATCCGCTG
>DATCOF010000111.1:0-19349 GCA_036564845.1 Chitinophagaceae bacterium
CTTTTACATTGTTATAGGTAGCTGCAAAATCTTCCAGCAGCGAAGCATAATTTTCTTTATCATCAATTTGTTTATACAATGCCAATGCTTTGTTGTAAGCATCAAGACTTTTTTGAGGCTGGCCGTTATTTTTATAAAGACCTCCCAACATTTTCCAACTATAAGCCTGTCCTGCTACATTATTTGCTTTCAGGCGAAGGTCAATAGCTGTTGTATGTGCTGCAATGGCGCTATCGTATTTTCCAAGCGTCCATAAAGTTTGGCCGATGTTGCTCATGGTAAAACCGGCCTCATTAATATTATTTGTTTTTGTATGCAGCCTGTAAGCTTCATTGTATGCCTCATACGATTCCCTGTTTTTACCAATGAGACTAAGAAGGTATCCTTTGTTATCCATGGCATCTGCCATTGCTTCCTCGTCACCAAGCCCTTTTCTTACTTCATACTCCAGGTTATAATAATCTGCAGCTTCTTTATATTGGCCCATCTCCTGGTAACTTTTACCGATACCACTATACAATGGAGCAAGGTCTATCTTGGCTTTTAAGCCACTAATTTTTTCGAGAAGAGAAACACCTTTTAGATATTCTTCAATTGCTTCTTTGTATTTACTCTGTTTAAAAAGTGAATAACCAATGCCTGAATGTGCACGGGCCACTTCACGCTTTACATCATCGGATGTATCTTTTGCAAAAACCTGCAAGCGCATGCGCAGCGCCTCCTCAAAATAAGGTTGTGCTTCTTTGTATTTATAATTATTGTTTAATGCAGAGCCAATATTATTTACTGCATATGATTCTCCCTGCATGTCTCCCACTTTTTTAAATAATGGAATTGCTTTTTTGTAATAGGCGGCGGCATTTGAATCTTTGCTGCCTTCAGAAACAATAAAGCCACGGTTAAAATAACTCCATGCAAGAAGGCTGTCGTTTTTAATGGCAACACTTGCTTTTTGCATTATATTGTTCCAACTACTGGCTGAAGAAAAATCTTTTGCGTAAGCATAATTTTGAGCATCCATTATCCATCCTCCAAAAAAATTATCTTTTATTTCATCAGCATGTTGCCTGGCATATTGATTGAAAAGCTGTTCGTTTTTATCATAGGCAAGTAAAGAATCCATGGCTTCATTTGAACCGATGGGGCAATTATTGATAACCCATGTTCCATACACCTCGCTTACCTTCCAGGTGCCACCCATATATTTCCCGGGGTAAGATCTTACAAAACCAAGAAAAGCTTTAAGATCATCCTCATTTGTGATCTTCATCGCCTGCAGCATATTTTTACCTTTGAACCTTCCTGCTTTTAGAGGAGTTGTATATGTACTGTTTGTATCATTCTGAAATCTTTCATAAATTTCATACACCTGTTTTTTCATGGAGGCATAAACATCTTTTTCCAGTTGAGGTGAGGCGTAGTTCATTAACGTTCTCGGGTGTGCTATCCAATCCCTTGCGTTATCTACAAACTTTATATTAAGAAGAGAGACTTCCAGGAAAATATCTTTTTTTGTTTTTTTAGGAAAGCGAATTGAAACAGAAGCCATGTCATCTTCATACACATTATAAAAAGGAATGCCTGTTTTAAAAACTTCTACCACGCCAATTGAAAAATTAGGATAGACATATTTTACTTTTACATTTCCAAGAACAACATTTGACCGGTCTTCAAAATCTTTTCTGTACTTGCCATATACTTTTCCTTCAGCTCCTTCATACACGCCATCATTACTGCCGCCACTAAAGGCTATTAATAATTTTCCTGATTTATTGGTGTCAGGTTTTAAAAATATACTGAAGTATGCTTCAAGGGTTTCTTTATTTTCAACAGGCGGAAATGAAAAAACAGCATAGGTATTTCTTGATTTATCATATAATATTCCAATCTCTTGTAAAATTTTTCCGGTTAATGATTTATCGCTGGCTTTATGAGAAATGTCAAACGCTTCATAATAATAATTGTGTGCAATTTGTAAATTTTTAACCCTCACAAACATCACCTCTGCTGCATCGATTATACGCATTGTAACAAAATCATAATCGGGCTGAGCTGATTTTAATTCTTCCTTTGCTGACTGGTAAAAAAGTAAAGCACCTAAGGAATCTTTGGCTGAAGCAGTATCAGCCATGGCCTGTTGGTAAAGTATTTTCGCCTGCGGATTTTTTTGGGAAAACCCTTGTAATGCCAGACCTGTAAAAAGAAATAGTAAAAAATATGGCTTCAAACTTTTCGGATTAAGTTTAAAAATTACACATAAATAAGCATATAATTTACATGTAAAAATTTTGAAGCGTTAACTTTCTTTAAAAAAACAAACCTTAATAAACTATTAACTTATTAATTTTTTGAAGGAATACTAAATAACAACGTTCACCATTTTATTTTTTACGTAAATGAGTTTTTTAATGGGTTTATCCTCTATCCATTTTTTAATTACTTCATTTTCCGTAACCATTTTTCTTACATCTTCTTCAGTAGCATCAAGGCTGATATTAATTGTTGTGCGCATTTTGCCATTGATAGAAATCGGATATTCTTTTGAAGATTCAATTAAATATTTAGGATCGAATGTGGGGAAGGATGCATCTAAAATACTGGCCCCCTCTAAATCTCCCCCGGTGGGGGAGACTTGTAAATGATGCCATAACTCTTCACTTACATGCGGCGCATAAGGAGTTAGCAAGATCAACAGTTTTTCTAAAATTTCTTTTTTATGAGATTTAAGATCATGCAATTCATTTACGCAAACCATAAATGCACTCACCGCCGTGTTGTAAGAAAAACGTTCCGTGTCTTCTTCAATTTTTTTAATTGTTCTGTGCAACACTTTTAATTCAGCATCGTTTGCTTTTTCTTCATTCCAAATCTTCCCCTTTATATCATCATAAAATAACCGCCATAATTTTTTTAAGAAACGGTGAACGCCTTCAATCCCTTTGGTATCCCAGGATTTGCTGGCTTCAACCGGGCCCAGGAACATTTCATACATTCGGAAAGTATCAGCGCCATATTTGTCGATGACTTCTTCTGGATTATCGACATTGAATTTAGATTTAGACATTTTTTCAATATCTTCTCTTGCTAAAATAAAATCTTCGTTGTTACTTGTCTCCCATCTGAAATTTAAATATTGAGCATTTGTACCAAAATATTCATCAGGATGATCTAATGCATACTTTTCTAAATTTGCTTTAGTCAATTTTCCGTCAGAATTAATATACTTATGCCCATATTTAATTCTTATCCAATAATCTGAATATAATATTTTGGGATTTAAAAATTTTAAATCTTCTTGTTGTTTATTACTAGATACAATGTAAAATGTTTTAAAATTTGGGTCAGAGCCTACATCACCGAAAATTTTATATGCCTGAGATCCTAGTCCCTTTAAAAAAAATGATTTTCCTGTTATCATTCCCTGATTCACCAACTTTCTAAAAGGCTCATCAAAACTTATCAGTCCAAGATCAAATAAAACTTTCGTCCACATGCGGCTGTAGAGTAAATGACCAACTGCATGTTCTGTTCCGCCAATGTATACATCAACCTGGTTCCAGTAATCAGTAGCTTTTTTAGAAGCAAATTCTTCATCATTATGTGGATCAGCATATCGTAAAAAATACCACGAAGAACCTGCATAGCCGGGCATTGTATTGGTCTCACGCTTTGAGCCATCATTTAAATTTACCCATTCAGTAATATTTGCCAACGGCCCTTCACCTTCCGGGCCGGGTTTATAATTTTCTACATGCGGCAAGGTAACGGGCAATTCTTTTTCATCAACTGCATACGCAATTCCATCTTTATAAATTATCGGGAAAGGCTCTCCCCAATACCGCTGGCGGCTGAAACCTGCATCCCTCATCTTATAATTTATTTTTCTTTTGCCAATGCCCAGTTCTTCCAGTTTATCGATCACAATACCAATAGCATTTTTCATCAGCATGCCATTTAAAAAATCTGAGTTGGTAAGCGTTGCTTCTTTTGTTGCATTGGCTTCTTCACCATTGTAATGTTCACCAATAATATTTGTGATGGGAATATTAAAATGTTTTGCGAAACTAAAATCACGCTGATCGCCACAAGGCACAGCCATTATAGCTCCTGTGCCATAGCCCGCCAAAACATATTCTGATATCCAAATGGGGATTTCTCTTTCATCAAAAGGATTGATGGCATAAGCACCGGTAAAAGCGCCGGTGATTGATTTTACTTCTGCTAATCTTTCACGTTCGCTCCTGCTTTTTACGTACTCAAGATATTTTTCTATTCCTTGTTTTTGTTCCGGTGTTGTTATTTGAGAAACTAATTCGTGTTCGGGTGCAAGCACCATGAAGTCTACACCGAAGATGGTATCGGGTCTGGTGGTGTAGGCCCTCACCCCTAGCCCCTCTCCCCGGGGGGAGAGGGGAACGCCACCCTCATATGCCGTCCCATTCTGTTGTAAATGATTTTTAATTTTTTGAAGAACGGTGTCTATTGAATTTGTTACTTCTTTGTTCTTGAATCGAATAATATTAAATCCAATGTCATTTAAGATTTTTGTTCTTTCATCATCAAGTAATTTTTGATCTTCTGTTTCATGATAACCACCATCAATTTCAATAATTAATTTTTGTTGCAAAGAAATAAAATCAACGATGTAACTATCTATCGGATGTTGTCTTCTGAATTTTACGCCTAATTGATCATTGCGTAATTGCTGCCATAAAATATTTTCTGCCTCTGTATGTTCTTTACGCATACGTTTGGCATTTTCAAATTGCAAAATGCCGGCTACAGAATACTTAGGCACAAGTGCTGCTCCTTTTTTGGCTCCCTCTCCACTTGTGGAGAGGGTTGGGATGAGGGAGAATGTTATCTCCGCTCCTTCACTCTTCCCTATCCAGTTCCGTTGCATTTCTTTCATCGCATCAGTGAACTCTACTGTTTCCAAACCCTGCAATAATCTTTCAGCATAATCAGTGATGCGCAAATACCATTGATGCATTTTCTTTTTTACAACCGGATGACCGCCTCGTTCGCTTACACCATTGATTACTTCATCATTTGCCAACACAGTCCCTAACGCTTCACACCAATTCACTTCACCATACGCTAAATATGCAAGGCGGCGACGCATTAAAATATCCTGTTGTTCTTTTTCTGAATAAGCATTCCATTGTTCTGCTGTAAAATGGCGGCCCCCAACCGGAGGCCCGCTCTTAGGCATTGCACCTTTAGTAGAATATTTATTTATAAGTTTTGAAATTGGCAAGGCTTTCTTTTCTGTGTTGCAGAAATAACTGTTGAACAACTGCAGAAATATCCATTGCGTCCATTTGTAAAATTTTGGATCACTGGTTCGTACTTCACGGCTCCAATCGAAACTAAAACCAATATTATCTAATTGTTGGCGAAAAGTATTTATATTATTTTCTGTTGTAGTTGCAGGATGTTGCCCTGTTTCCAAAGCATATTGTTCTGCCGGCAAACCAAAACTGTCGTAACCCATAGGATGCAGCACATTAAAGCCTTTCAGCCGCTTGTACCTTGCGTAAATGTCGCTTGCAATATAGCCCAATGGGTGACCAACATGTAAGCCGGCACCACTTGGATAAGGAAACATATCCAACACATAGCACTTGGGCTTTGCTGATTCATTGCTTACTTTATAAGCATTTGTTTCTTTCCATTTTTGCTGCCACTTCTTTTCTATATTTCTAAAAGCATATTCCATATTTATCTGACTGCTGTTAATTGCTGATTAATGAGAGATGTACAAAAGTGCGCCGGTATTTTAAAAAAAAACTTTTGTGAAAGAAATGTTATTCATTCTCCTGAAATTCCTGTCACCGGTTTAACTAAAATATATTATCCGTACAATGTAGCCACAAAAATACTAAACCTCTTTAAAAACAATTATTTTTGTCCGGCATCTTTAAAATAACATAACCAGAGACTAATATGGCGCAATTTGGCAAAGCATCCGCGAAACGGGGAAAACCTTCTTACATATATGCAATAATTGGCGTGGCGCTGGTATTATTTTTATTCGGTATCGTAGGCTGGATATTTTTGAACATCCGTAAAACAGGTGAGTATTTTAAAGAAAGCATCCAGGTGCATGCATGGATAGAAAGAACGGCATCAAAAAAACAAATTGATACGGTAAAGAATTACATCACTTCCCTCCCTTATGCAAAAGATGTTGAATACGTTACCAGGGAGAAGGCTGTAGAAAAATGGAATGTACAAAATGATACTACCTGGAAAAAATTTCTGGATAATAATCCCTTGCCGGAAAGCATAGATTTTTTTGTAAAGGCCGATTATATGCAAGAGGATAGTCTGGCCAATCTTAGCAGTTATCTTACCACAAATTATCAAAATATTATTTCGGAATTTCAATATCCAACAGACACGGTTACTTATGTAAGCAAGTTTGTAAAAACTGCTGCCATCTGGATCCTTATCATTGCCATCATACTTTCAATACTTGTAATTATTTCTATTGATAATACAATTCGGCTGGCTATGTACAGCAACAGGTTCCTGATAAAAACAATGCAAATGGTTGGCGCCACACGAAATTTTATTGCACGACCGTTAAACATCCGTGCCATCATCAATGGATTGATCGCCTCCGGAGTTGCGATAGTTCTTATGGTTGGATTTGTTGCTCTTGCAGAAAAATTTGTGCCCTACTTTAAAGTGCTGCATGATACCAGCAATATGCTTTTATTATTTTTATTGATGATTATTTTAGGTTTATTGATCTCTTTGTTCAGCACACATCGCTCGGTTTTAAAATATTTAAAAATGAAACTGGATGATCTTTATTAATTCATCAACTATCTTTATACTTTATAATTATTAAAATGTCTCAGCAGAAAAAAACAATTACAACACATACAAAAGAAACGGTAACCAATACATTGTTTGGTAAAGACAATTACAAATGGATGTTAATAGGTTTGGTGGTTATGGCGATCGGATTTTTTTTAATGGCAGGAGGCAAGAGCAGCGACCCCAATGTTTTCCAGGATAAAGACGTTTATAGTACCACACGTATCACAATTGCACCTATACTAATTATTGCCGGTCTTATTATCGAGATATTTGCGATAATGAAAAAGCCAAAATAAAATTTTCAAAAAAAATAATTCCTATTGGCGATGATTTATTCATCGCCTTTTTTTATGTTGCATACTTAATTCTGTACATGACAATCATTGAATCCATTATCATCTCCATTGTTGAAGGGATAACTGAGTTTATTCCTATCTCTTCCACAGGCCACATGATCATCACTGAAAAATTACTGCACCTGGCAGATGATGATTTTTTAAAAGTATTTACAGTAGCAATACAACTGGGAGCCATTTTAGCCGTTGTTGTTTTGTACTGGAAAAAGTTTTTTGATTTTTCACGCTGGCAGTTTTATGTAAAACTTGTAGTAGCAGTTTTGCCTGCATTGATAATAGGTTTTTTATTTTCAAAAAAGATAGATCTGCTGCTTGATAGTTCTTTAACAGTTGCCATTACCATGCTTGCCGGTGGAATTGTTTTACTGTTTATTGATAAGGCTTTTAAACATCCGGTTATACGTGATGAGAAACAGGTTTCCTATTTAAATGGTTTTGTGATCGGCATTTGGCAATGTATCGCAATGATACCCGGTGTAAGCAGAAGCGCTGCTTCTATAATTGGTGGTATGCAGCAAAAACTTACCAGAAGTGCCGCTGCAGAATTCTCGTTTTTTTTAGCAGTGCCTACAATGCTGGCTGCCACTGTGTATAAATTGTATAAGTACACAAAAGAGAATGGCTCATTTACTTCAGAACAAATAAAATTATTAAGCATCGGAAATATAGTTGCATTTATTGTTGCATTGTTAGCTATTAAGTTCTTTATTACATTTTTAAAGAAGCATGGCTTTAGAGTTTGGGGAGTGTACAGGATAATTGTTGGGATAGCATTGCTGGTATTAATATTTACAGGATGGATAAAATAATTTTTTAAATAAATTTATAACACCAAAACAAATAGTATGAAACCAATAAAAGTAATCGGATTTATTGTAGCACTTGGCGCATTAGGTTATTATGCATACCAGCTTATTGCAAAACCTAATGGCAAAATATTTACAGTAAATGACAAGCATCATGTATACTATAAAGGCGATGGAGTAACAGAGGATGATGCAAAAAAAGTAGGAACCTATTGCACTAATATTGGTTTATTTGGTGACACTGATATGGATGTTCAGATAGAAGGTGAAAAAAAATCCAGTGATATGAAGGTCAGGTTCATTGTTGATAAAAGTAAAATAACACCACAGGTTGAAACCGGGTTTTTAAATATCGGTAATGATATGGCAACTAAACTTTATCAGGATAAAACACTTCACATAATTCTTACTGATGATCATTTTGACGATATAAAAGAAGTGGGAATAGCAAAGCCGGCAATGCAACAATCCAATCCAAATACTAACCAGACCGATGATGCAAAATAATCCGTAATCAATTTCTTCACACTAAATTAAATACTCATGGGCTTTTTTAGATCTTTAATGTCAGTAGTATCAACTGATGGAAAAACAGGCACACCATTTAAATTAGATAAGCATACACTTTATTGGAAAGGCAATGGTGTTACAGAATTAGATGCAGCACATGTTGCAGGGTTCTTTAAAGGATATGGATATTTTCCTGTAGGCGGAGCAAGTGCTGCACAAATATCCGCAGCAAAATCAACAGACCCTTTTAAGGTTTCTTTCTTCTTTGCAAAAGAAGCCGACCCCAATATTTTGAATTACTTTTTTAATATGGCAAACCAGTTACAACAATTTTTTCCGGGAAGACAAATAACTGCAAGCCTTATTGATAGTGATTTTAAAGAGTTGAGAGATCTTGGAGTTATTAATGATGCTACGGTTGCCGGAAGTTTAGAGAATGCAAATGCTTACCAGGCATCGATAAATGTAAAATGATTTACAGCAGCGTTGCCACTGGTTATAATTAATAGTGAAGGTTTTTTGGTATTTTCAACTTTCATAAATCAATTATGCAAACTGCTTCCAAAAAAGTTATAACCAGTTGGGCGATGTACGATTGGGCAAACAGTGCCTATTCGCTCATTATCATTTCAGCAATTTTTCCTGCTTACTATACTTTTATTGCTCCTGAAAAAGTAAATTTTATTGGCAGAACATTTGACCGTTCTTCTCTTGCTTCCTATTCAATTTCTTTTTCCTTCCTGATAATTGCAATTTTATCTCCTATACTTTCTTCGATCGCGGATTACAAAGGAAATAAAAAATCCTTCATGCAATTCTTTTGTTACCTGGGCTCAGCCGCATGTATGGGATTAACTTTTGTTACAAGAGAAAATATTTCGTTAGGTATTATTTTTTCCATCTTTGGCTCTATTGGTTTTTGCGGCAGTATTGTTTTTTACAACGCATACCTGCCAGAGATCGCCGCAGAAGAAGACCAGGACAGAGTAAGCGCAAAAGGTTTTGCATTGGGTTATGTCGGCAGCGTGATATTAATGGTTATTTGTCTTGCTGCAATAATGCTTAACGATGCATTGCATTGGGGATGGGGAGCATGGCCTACACGATTATCTTTTTTAGCAGTGGGTTTATGGTGGGCCGGCTTTGCACAGATAACATTTAAAAACCTTCCTCCATCCAAACCATCAACACAGCATCCTGAAAAAAATATTCTTGTAAATGGTTTTTACGAGTTAAAAAAAGTCTGGAAACAATTGGGGAATTACCCTGTTACAAAAAGATTCTTAAGAAGTTTTTTCTTTTACAACATGGGCGTGCAAACGGTAATGTACCTCGCCACCTATTTTGCATCGGAAGAAATAAAAATGGAGACCTCTCAATTAATTATTACCATTCTTATTATCCAGCTGGTGGCTATTGTTGGGGCAACTATGTTCGCAAAGTTATCACAGAGAACAAGCAATCTTTTTACATTAGGAGTTATTATTATAGTTTGGATAGTGGTTTGTGTTTCTGCTTTTACCATTTCAAGACAGGCCAAAGTTTTAAAACCTTATACATCACAAATTGTTGCGCTTGAAAAACAAAAGGAGGCTTCAGGAGATACTGACGGAAGTATTGCAAAACAAATTACAGCAGTTAGGGAACAAATGAAACCGCTTGAAAAGCCCATCAGTTACGAGTTTTACCTGGTTGCCACAATTGTTGGATTGGTGATGGGGGGCATTCAATCCATGTCAAGATCTACTTATTCAAAACTTTTACCACCCACAAAAGACACCGCATCTTACTTTAGTTTTTATGATATATGCGATAAAATAGGAACCGTGATCGGAACTTTATCTTTTGGCTATGTTGCCGAATTTTATGGAGGCATGGGGAATTCTGTTTTAGCGCTTATGATATTTTTTATTATCGGTGGTATTTTATTATTGTTTGTTGATCCAAAAAAGAAAGCAGCTATTGTATGAAATTGTATTCAATAAATACGGGACATTTTAAACTGGATGGTGGCGCTATGTTTGGCGTAGTGCCTAAAAGCATGTGGCAAAAATTAAATGCGCCTGATGAAAATAATATGTGCAGCTGGGCCATGCGTTGTTTATTGATTGAAGATGGAGATAGATTGATCCTGGTTGATAACGGAATGGGAAATAAACAGGATGCAAAGTTTTTTGGTCATTATTTTTTGCACGGAGATGATACACTTGAAAAGTCGCTTGCAAAAAATGGTTTCAGCACCGATGACATAACCGATGTGTTTTTAACACACCTGCATTTTGATCATTGCGGCGGATCAATAAAAAGAGAAGATGAGAAATTAATACCCGCCTTTAAAAATGCGATCTTCTGGAGCAATAAAAGTCACTGGCAGTGGGCCACTAACCCCAATGACAGGGAAAAGGCAAGTTTTTTAAAAGAGAATATTTTACCAATACAGGAAAGTGGTAAACTAAAATTTATTGATACCGATCCCATCTCCTTTGGAGAGGGGCTGGGGGTGAGGTTCACCGAAAATATTAAAATACGTTTTATTAATGGCCATACCGAAGCAATGATGTTGCCTCAAATAAATTATAAAGGAAAAACAATTGTTTACATGGCAGACCTGCTGCCATCCGTTGCACACATTCCCATCCCGTATATCATGGCTTACGACACAAGACCCTTACAAACATTACAGGAAAAAAAATCATTTCTTACAGAAGCGCAACAGAACGATTATATTTTATTTTTTGAGCACGATCCTTCAATTGAATGCTGCACATTGCAATTAACTGAAAGGGGAATAAGAAGCAGGGGAACTTTTACTATTTCAGAAATATGATCCTACCTCACATCTATTAAAGATGTTAGCGGATACCTTAAGTTTTTATATCCCATCATATCAACCTTAACGCTGCCTACAGAAATTGGCGATTCGATCCTTAACACCAAATGATTGGGATCATCACTTACCCATATATTCATTTTTTCGCCGCCTTCAAACACAGCTCCTTTTATCAGCAGCGGTTTAATTTTTATAGAATGAAATTTCCCATAACGGGTTTTTACAATTTCTTTTCCCATGTATCGTAAATACAAATGATTTACTTCATCATCCATAAACATGTCAAAAGGGATCTTATCATCTGCCTTGTATTTATCAAAGTGTATATTTCTTGCATAATACATGGCGCTTACAACATCCTGAATGCAATTCGGAATTTTATAAACACCATTCGTGCTAACCGCAGTACCGGCGCTGTGATTGAAGGTTACATTGTTATAAATTTTATAACCGCCTTCATTTACATCACGAATAAATTTTAAGGGAAGCATTGTAGATGTGTCAATATATGTTTCGTACCTGTCGCGAACTTTAAAAAAATTATCGAAGAAAGAATATGATTTACCGATGCCTACACAATGGTATGTTGGCCGTCCATTAAATTTTTCCAGGGAGGTAGAAAAAGTTGCCTCACCGGCAGCAATATATAAACCCATCGTATTGTAATACACTTTCATTGTAACCAGTTCTCCCGGCACGAATGCAGTATTTTTTATCCCGCAAAATTCATCCCCCGCTTTTAAAGAAAAACCGGTTAGAATTATTAAAAGTGTTGCAATACTTTTTATACAATATCTCATTGAAGCTCTAAACTATTTTTCTTTAAAAAATTTTTTTCTTATTATAAAAAAACTGCCTGCTAATGCAGGTATAAAAAGATTGATAAACCAAATACCGAACGTCGTTCCCAGAATACCAATAATATTTACGCTATACAAACTTAAAAGTTCTGTACTGAATTTCCCCCTTATGCCAAGGTCTGCAATTGCAAACGAAGGAACGATCGCCATTACTAAATACAAAATTGTTATCAACCAAAATCCTTGTTGCCAGCTAACTTCCACCTGAAGTACCTGCAACAATAATATATATTGGATGACGAAAACAAGGTAGCGAAGGAGCGACAGAAGAAGCAACCTTAACAATAATTTGGGAGTAAACTCATCAAGCACACTTATGTATTGAATGTATTTTGAAAACACAGAAACTTTTTCAAAATTTTTTATTACCCACGATAAACGAAAAAGAAATAACAAAAGAATGCCCGTAGCAAAAACAGATAATGATAGTAAAACCCGTAACCAAAAAAATGAAAGTCCCATGATGGTTGTTGTATCTGTATGATCTGTATTTAAAAGAAAAATCAATCCGAAGCATCCCATTAAAACTGTTATGGTGAGTTGACAAATACTGCCTGCAATAGATAATGAAATTGATCTAAGCCTGTTACCTTCTTTTACATAAAGTACTCTTCCACCATACTCTCCAATCCTGTTAGGTGTATTTAACGAAAGTGTTACTCCTGCTAACACTCCTTTTAATGCAACAAAATAATTTAGCGGCTCAAGATGCCTCATAAGCACCTGCCATTTTCTTGCCTCAAGTCCCCAGTTAACAAAAGCAAGAATTATCACTAACCAAAACTTCCATGCCTGATCACCAAATGGCGCCTGCTTAATTAACGACAAAGAATCATAAAGATGTGGCTGTGCTTTTACCTGTTTATATAAAGAATAAAATAACCATAACCCAAGCAATGGTCCGAGCACATAATTGAGAAATATTTTGATATTTTTGTTCATCCTGAACATGTGTTCAAAAATAATCTTCGCTTTGCATAAACCGTCAAAAATCATTTTAGGAATTGACCCCGGAACTTTACTCATGGGATTTGGAATAATAAAAGTTACAGGTAATGTGGTAACCCTGGTAGAGATGGATGTACTAAAACTTTCTGCAAAAAAAGATGCCTATGAAAGACTGCGACTCATTCATTTTAAAGTTTGTGACCTTGTAAAAATTCATGCACCTAATGAACTGGCAATTGAAGCACCGTTTTTTGGCAAGAATGTGCAGAGTATGTTAAAGCTGGGCAGGGCGCAGGGTGTAGCCATTGCCGCTGCCATGCAATCAGGTTTGCCTGTTACTGAATATTCACCAAGAAAAATTAAACAATCTATAACCGGTAATGGTAACTCAGATAAATTGCAGGTGATGAAAATGCTGCAACGCATTTTAAATTTTAATGATGATCCAAAATATTTGGATGCTACAGATGCATTGGCTGTTGCAGTTTGCCACCACTTCCAGGATAATGTTTTATTAAAAGGAACGTCTAAAAAAATAAATGGGTGGAAAGATTTTCTTCTAAAAAACCCAGGGAGAGAAAAATAATTTTATAAATATTCCAGTATCTTTTGTTCGGTAGTTTTTAATTCATCCAGCGAAACTTTAAGTTTGGGTCGGGTAAAATTAAGGTCATCAGCTTTATTTATAGGAACCAAATGCATATGTGCATGTGGTACTTCCAAGCCTACAACACTCATCCCGCAACGGGCACAATCAAATGCCTTTTCAATTGCTTTGGCAATAGGCTTAGCAAACAACAACATTTCACCAAGATACTCATCAGGCATATCAAAAAATTTATCTACTTCAATTTTTGGAACCACTAATGTGTGCCCTTCTACTAAAGGATTCACATCCAGGAAGGCAAAGAATTTTTCATTCTCTGCAATTTTATAGCAGGGAATTTCACCTCTGATGATTTTAGAAAAAATAGTCATTTAATAATTGCAATTTTTTGTAAAGCTAAAAGATTAGCTGAAATGTAAGCCCGGGAAATTAAATTTTTAGATAACTTTTATTTTCCCATATAAGATTATTGAAAAGATTTTTATTGGCATGTAATTTTCTCTGATAAAATGGTAAAAAAGAAATAAAAATGGTAGCAACGGAAGAAGAAATAAAAATTTCCAAACACAAAATAAAAAGTATTGGAAGTGATCCCGAAAAAACTGCGAAGGCCATACATCTTGTTTATGTTAGTGATACCGATCCCGGGATCACGAGAGTTAAGGCCGGAGAAAAACTCCAATATTTTTTTAATGACAAAAAGATAGAAGATGATGAAGAGCTTTTACGGATAAAGCATTTGGTTCTTCCTCCTGCATGGACAAATGTTTGGATATGCCTCAAAGAAAATGGTCATCTGCAGGCAACCGGGTTGGATACAAAAGAAAGAAAGCAATATAAATATCATGCTGATTGGAACAGGTTCAGGAACCAAACAAAATTTTATCGCCTTCAGGAATTTGGAAAAGTATTACCTGCCATTCGTTTGCAGTTAGAAAAAGATCTTTTATTACCTACACTCGGCCAGGAAAAAGTTTTAGCTGTTGTTGTAAGTTTGATGGAACAAACGAACATTCGTGTTGGAAATAATTTTTACGAAAAATTGTATGGATCGTACGGCCTTACAACATTAAAAGATAAGCATGTAAAAATTGAAGGCAATAAACTTAAGTTTTCTTTCAAAGGAAAGAAAGGTGTGTTTCATGATATCAGTATCAAAAACAATAAGCTCTCAAAAATTGTTAAACAGTGCAGAGATATCCCCGGCAAAGAATTGTTTCAGTACTTTGATGAAAATGGAGAAAGGCATTCCATTGATTCGGGAATGGTAAATGAATATATTAAAACAATAAGTGGTGGAAGTGAATTTACTGCAAAAGATTTTAGGACATGGGCAGGAACTGTACAAGCCTTCCTGGCATTGAAGTCTGTGGGATGCTGTGATACAATTACTGAAACAAAAAAAAGAATTGTTGAAGCACTTGATACTGTTTCAAACCATTTGGGAAACACAAGAACGGTTTGCAAAAAATATTATGTTCATCCGCTTATTCTATCTTTATATGAAAGTAAGGAGCTGGAAAAATATACAGCAGACCTGGATAAGATTGAAAAGAATGATAACAAATCTGATCTTACACCTGAAGAAAAAGTGGTTATGAAAATCTTAGAAACAAATTAAATGTTTTCCATAAACAGTAAAAAAGAAAATGGTTTTGATAAGATCATTTTAAAAGATGATAGCAACGGAACTTTTGTTGAAATAATTCCTTCGTGCGGTGCCATACTTCATGCATTTACAATTATAAAAGAAGAACAGGAAATTAATGTTATTGAAAGTTATGAAAGTGAAGAAGACTTTAAAAAAAATGTAACCTCCAAAGGATTTTCAGGCTGCAAGCTGTCGCCTTTTGTATGCAGGATAAACAAAGGCAAATATCATTTTGAGGGTAAAGAATATCATATCCAAAAATATTATGACCGCAATAATGCACTGCATGGAATGTTGTATGATCAATCGTTTACAGTAATTGAGAAACAGTCAAACGAAGCCCTGGCAAAGGTTTCAATGAGGTGTGAATACAGGGCAACTGATCCCGGTTATCCATTTAACTACGATTGCATAGTTACCTATGAACTGGAAAAGAATAATAAGCTACATATAATTACAGAAGTAATAAACAAAGATGAACGTTCAATTCCTATACAGGATGGATGGCATCCATATTTTAAACTCGGCGCAAAGATCGATGATCTTAATTTACAATTCAGAGCATTTGAAATGGTAGAATTTAATGATGAACTGATACCTACCGGAAAATTAATTGCTTATAAAAAATTTGATAAATTAAAACAACTGAGTGATACTTTTTTAGATAATTGCTTTACACTAAATTTTTCTGAAGGGCAGCCAATATGTTTATTACAGAACAGCAAAAAAAATATTGAAGTAGAAATTCATACAGATGAATCATATCCATATTTACAAATATATACTCCGCCTGACAGGAACAGTATTGCCATTGAAAATATAAGCGGGGCGCCGGATGCATTTAATAATGATATGGGATTTAAGACATTGGCTCCCGGTGAATCTGCAACATTTAAATGTTCTTATAAGATCGCTTTATTAACTTAGCCGCATGAATACAATTGCTAAAAAGGTAAGTGATATTTTTAAAGAAAACTTTTCTTCTATTCCGCATTTATATTATTCCCCCGGCAGAATAAATTTTATTGGCGAACACATAGATTATAATGATGGCTTTGTAATGCCTGCCGCTATTGACAAAGGTATTTATTATGCAATTGCATTAAATAATACTGATGAAATAAATTTTCATTCGGTGGATTTTAATGAGAAGCTAACGATCAATACTAATGACGTAAAAAAAATGGACGGCTGGAAGAATTATGTACTTAGTGTAGTAAATGAATTCCAGGTAAAAGGTTTGGAACTTCCCTTCTCCACTCGTGGAGAAGGGTTAGGGTTGAGGGGAGGATTTGATTGTGTGTTTGGCGGAAACATTGCAAACGGTGCAGGCATTTCTTCATCCGCCGCAGTGGAGGGTGGGCTTGCATTTGGCATCAATGAACTTTTTAATTTTGGTTTGGATAGAAAACAACTTGCACTACTTTGCCAGCGTGCAGAGCATAATTTTCCGGGAGTAATGTGTGGCATTATGGATCAATACGCAAATATGTTCGGAAAGAAAGATCATGTGATATTACTGGATACAAGAAGTGTGGAACATCAATATTTTCCTTTGAAGTTAGAGGGTTATGAAATTGTTTTGATCAACACCAAAGTCCATCATTCACTAGCCTCCTCTGAATACAATGTGAGAAGAAAGCAATGTGAAGAAGGATTGGAAATATTAAAAAAAGAAAAAGGAATTACTTCTTTCAGGGATATAAAAAGCCCTGAAGAGCTGTTGCCCTTTAAAGATAAAATGGGCGACAAAGTTTATGACCGCTGCAAATTTGTAGTGGAAGAAATTTTAAGAACACAGGAAGCTGCAAAGCTTTTACAACAAAATAATTTAATTGAATTTGGCAGGAAGATGTTTGAAACACATGAAGGCTTAAGTAAGCTCTATGAAGTGAGCTGCAAAGAACTTGATTTTCTTGTGGAGAAAGCAAAAGAAAATAAAGATGTGATCGGCGCAAGAATGATGGGTGGCGGCTTTGGTGGCTGCACCATCAATATCATAAAAAAAGAAAGCGTGGAAAAATTTTTATCGGATGCGACTATTGCTTATAAAAATAAATTTGCAATAGATGCTGAAGTAATTAAAGTGCAGATTGAAGATGGGACACATGAGGTGATTTAATCACGTAAGACTTTTTTTATAATTGCCAATTGCAGCCTGTAGTTTTTCCTGAATTATTTTTGATAAATGTACAGGCGATACTACTTTAACATCGTCTCCAAAAGAAAGCAGCAATGCTATTAATTCATTATTGATAGCCACCTTAATGCGTATCTCAGTTGTATTGCCATTAATAACCTTAGGCAGTTTTTGACTGCTATGCAATTGTTTAGAAATTACATAATTAGCTCTGAATGAATTAAAATGTAAAATAATTTCTTCTGCTTTTGCGTCTGAATTTTTTGATACTCCAATAACATCGTCAAAATAGCTATCCCAGTTTATAGAAGTATTTTCTTCGTATTTCTTTTTTAAAAATTCTATACTAATTATCCTGTCCAATGGTAAATTCCATGTCGGAATTTTATATTCTTCATTTAAGCCAAATAAAAACCATCTGTTATTATACTGTTTCAAATGATATGGATGCAAAACAATTAATTCAGGTTTGTTCTTTTTAAAACTCTGATACTTTATTTTTAAAACCTGCTTTCTTCTTATATAATTCATTAAATTCTGTAGCTGTTCAATTCCTTTTACATCAGGATTATTATCAAAAGAAATAAATGGCTGCTGCTTTCTTTTGTTTTTGCTTTTGCTGACATGTTTTATCCGTAATAAAATTTCACTCATCCATTCAAACTGAGGCAACCCGGCAAAATGCCCTATCAAATCTATTAAGTTGTCTATTTCATCTTTTGCCAAATCGGTAAGCCTGTTATCCTTGAGTATCGAAAAGCCTGTAGTACTATAACTGTAATAAGCTTTCCCATTAATGGTTTCACTCGTGAGAATACCATCACCTGCTTTTTCTTTTATGTATTCAATATCTAAATAAACCTGTCTCCTGCTTTTTCCGGTAATACGCATTAACTCCGTTATAGAATATTTTTTATCACTTCTAAAACATTCATCTAACTCTATCAGCCTTTGAAAAGAGGATTTTTTAGTTTCCATATTGAAGCATTTCAGCGAATGTAATATTTACTTTCAACTGTGCAAACATATTGCACACATGTGATAATACATTTGTATCAGGATAAATTTTAATGATGTCAATACAAAACAATATTTTAGATTTTTTACATTTTGATTGTCCAACAATCGAACAAAGAAATGCTTTGTTAGCAATGCAGACTTTTGTTCAGAATGAAAACATAGATGATATATTAATATTGTGCGGTGCAGCAGGAACAGGAAAGTCATCAATAACTACTGCTTTAATTGGTTATTTAAATGAACAGGATATAAAATATAAAATTGCTGCACCTACAGGCAGAGCAGCCCGGTTATTAGGAAGAAAGTCAAATACTTTTGCCTGTACTATTCACTCAATGATATATAAAGTAACAAGCAATACAGAATCAGGTGAGATTATATTTACAACAAAAATAATGGACGATGCAGACCTGCATGTTTTTGTAATAGATGAAGCATCCATGATAAATGCTGAAATAGCTAACAATGACCAGTCTCTTTTTAAAACTGATAATTCATTACTGAAAGATTTACTTGCGTATGTGAAAAGCGGCAATAAAAATAATAAAATAGTTTTCCTGGGCGACAGGAATCAATTGCCACCGGTTAATGAGAAGGAATCATTGGCATTGGTTCCAGCCTATTTAATGGAGAACTATAAAATGAAATGCAGTCTGCACCTGCTTACCGAAGTGAAACGCCAGGAGGATGGAAGTTATATACTTAAAGAAGCTACAAAAATTCGTGAAGCAATTGATAATAAAATAAATAGAGTTGACTGGTCTCAATACGTTAGTTCAAGCTATGC
>DATCOF010000112.1:0-9008 GCA_036564845.1 Chitinophagaceae bacterium
GGCTGCTTCAATAATGCATGACCAATGATTTGCCAATTGACTAAATCTTTTGAATGTAAAATTGGCAAGCCGGGAATATCTTCAAAGGAAGAAGAAACCAAATAAAAATCATCACCAACTCTTATCGCATCGGGATCAGAGTAATCAGCATTCAACACCGGGTTTTTATAAGTACCATCACCATTATCTGCAACCCAAACTTTTGAAACATATTTTTTTTGTTGTGCAGATGTTGAAACAGAAATAAAATTTAATAACAATAAGAACAGAAGTGATTGAGAATACCAATCACGCCGAGCAAAAAAAATAGATACAACCTTCATATCGTTATTTTATTTCAACTACTTTTTTTTCGTTGCTGCTTTTAACTGCAGCTTCAATAATTTTTATAACCTTTAACCCGTCTTCTGCTGACACAGGTACAGGCTTATCATTTCGTATTGCCTCATACACACCATTATAATAGTCTCCATAATTCCCACGCTCTGAAGAGATGTACTCTTTAATAACTTTTCCATCTTTTTCTGTGTGCAATAAACCTCTTTCTGATTCGGGCTCTATTCCCCAGTCAGGTTTTCCCGGTACTTTATTCGCCTGCAATAGTTCTTCCTGGATATTTGTTTTTGGTTTGATAAAAGAACCTTTGAAACCATGAAGAATGTATCCCGGCAAGGGTTCCCGAACAAGATAACTTGATTTAATTCTCACTCTTAGTTTTGGATAATATAATAACAGATCAAAATAATCATCCACTTTTGAAACTGGGCGGATGATCCTTATATCTGCAAAAACTGCATCAGGCATTCCAAATAATTGCAGTGCCTGGTCTATAAGATGTGAACCAAGATCATACAGCGATCCTGTTCCGGGACCCGGAGTTTCTTTGTGAAGTTTGGTACCAATATTTTCCGTGTAACGGTCAAAATGAAATTCGGCTTCTGCAAGATCTCCCAATAATTTTTCTTCAAGAATTTTCTTTATTGTTTTATAATCGCTGTCGTAGCGGCGGTTCTGGTAAACAGAAAGTTTTTTATTTTGTTTCTTCGCTAATTCAATTAACTCTTCGGCTTCTTCAACCGTAGCAGTAAAAGGTTTTTCTACAACAACATGCTTGTTTGCAAGAAGCGCTTTTTTTGCAAATTCGTAATGAGTGTAATTAGGTGTGTTCACAATCACTAACTCAATGGCATTATCAGCAAGCATTTCTTCCAGTGTTCTAAATATTTTTACACCGGGATATTTTTCTTCTGCAAGATTTTTTGATCTCTCTACAACTGCATACAAATTAAAATGAGGATCCACAGAAATAAATGGCGCATGAAAAACCCATCCACTCATTCCAAAAGAACATAAAGCTGTATTTATCGGTTGCATATTGATTGTTTTAATTTTCGGGAATCCAGTTTCCCAAAACATTTTTCAAGGTATATTTTTTTATTTCATCATTTGTTAGCTGGCCGCTCCATGAAACACGTTTTGTCTTATCAGCACCCGGCCCAAAGTTTTCATACTCCGAATATCTTGCTGTCTTATAACTTTCTGTGTTGTTCCAATTACTCCATCCTTCCGGTTTAATTTGTTGACCAATGTAACAATGAATGTATGTAACACTTGCATAAGGCCTCCATGGCCTTCCTAATGAAACTGTGTGCAGGCTTGTATCTCCTGTGAGAATACAATCATTGAACACATAACCAAACTGGTGTTCCTGTGGAGTAGATGCTGCGGTAACGTGCGAATTTTTTTTGCTGTGGATATGACAATGCTCAAACCAAACAGTGGACGAACCAAAAATAAAATCGGTTGTTCCTTCTATGTAACAATTTTTATAATACTGGCGGCTGGCTTCATTATTAGTAAATAAAATATCCTGGTTGCCAACGATGCGGCAATTATAAAATGATGCTTTGTCACCATCCGATTCCAAACCAACTGCCTGGCCTGCAGTGAAGCCTGCATCATTTTTAAATGTTATATTTTCTGCAGAAAAATCATTTGCTTTTACAACAAAACTTGCTGAAGTTCTTGTATTGATGGTATCACCTTTGGGAGAAGCTTTGCCTGTGTGATCATCATAGGTAAGAATGGTTTTGAATTTATTTTCTCCAATGATTGTAATAAAATTTTTTGTTGAATCGAGATGAAGTTTTTCTTTGTATGAGCCGTTCTTAATAAATATGGTTATTGGTTTTTTATTGTTGAGAGGAATAGCATTCAATGCTTCCTGCACTGTTTTATAATTACCACTTCCATCCTGTACAACAATTATTTTTGTTTGTGCGAATGGTTTTACTGCAATAATATTTATTAAGATGAAAATAAAAATATTTTTCATTGCTTTATTTCTTTACAACAGGCTTTACAATTCTGTCTTTAAGTTCTAAGTTTAATTCTTTTATTCCCGCTAAAACAATCTCTGCCATTTTTCTTGCACCCAACTCACTAAAGTGTGTGTCATCCTTGTGCGCTTCGGGGTAATTGGGATGCTCGTTTGCATCGAGATAATTGTACAGCCATTTGGAATTTTCAGGACCCATCAGCTGCAACAATGCCTGGCTTTTTTTATCGAGATCGATCAACGGAACATTTAATTGTTTGGCAACATCTCTCACAATCGCGGAGTACACTTCATGCGTTCCTACTACCTTTCCTGTTGAATCAAATTTCCTTCTTGCAACAGGTGTAATTAAAATTGGTATCGCTTTTTTACTCCTTGATTCGTTTACATAACGCTTTAAATTATTGGCAAACTGTTCTTCTGTTGTGTATGTTTTTTTTGTTTTTACTTCATCATTGTGGCCAAATTGTATCAACACATAATCGCCTTCATTTAAATTATCAACTACAGGTTGCCATAATTTTTCATCGATAAAGGATTTTGTGCTTCTGCCATTTTTTGCACGGTTATCAACATCCACAGTAGAATTGAAAAAGTAACGGAAAGGCATACCCCAACCGGTTTCAGGGTATGCTTTAATTTCTTTATTTGCCATTGTTGAGTCACCAATGAGGTAAACTTTTATTTTTTTCTTCTCAAAAGAAAATGACATTAAGCCAATGATAAAAATGAACACAAAGGGTTTATATAATTTCTCACTATTTTTCATTTGTTCGATTTAGATTTTGGCCTTAATAAACAAGGCTGCAAAAAGCAGCCCCGTTTGTTATTATTGTAAGTTTTAATTTTAATAATTAGGGTTTTGAGTTAAATTATAATTAGCGTCCCTTGCTGATTGAGGAATGGGAAGTAATTCTGATTTGCCTGTAATAAATCCCAGGGCAAACCTGCCAAGTGGTGAGCCAGTACCAGTTGCAGAAATTGCGCTTGTTACCCCAGCTACTTTTGTAGTACCAGCGGGTGTTGATGTTGGTGCAGTTTTATAAAATGAATTAGCCCAGAGTGTAGCATCGTCTGCGATTGAATTTTGTTTATAGTACAAAGCTATTGGCAAAGTTGGTGTATTTAAGCAATAAGCTGGAGGCGGTGTCATGTAGGAATAAGGAACCATTGCTATATTAGACCCCATATTTGTAAGATTGGTTTTAGTTTCTGATATGGCCTTGGCTAAGAGATTCCATCTCACCAAATCATGTCTCCTTACACCTTCACCACCTAATTCCAAAGATCTTTCCCTTACAATTGCTTTAAAAAAATCTGCTTTGCTTAAGCCTGCTAAATCCACTGTAGCATTGGGAGTGCTAATTGGTTTTCCAAACCCTCTTCTTCTAACCATATTAATAGCGTCGTAGGCATTAGCAGTAGGTCCGTTTATTTCATTTTCCGTTTCAGCAAACATTAATAGCACATCTGAGTATCGCAATATCTGCCATTTTGTACCCAAAAACTGTAATTTATTTGTTGGTGATATTGCCAGATTCCAATCTCGTCTATACTTACCTGTATTTAATGCAGTAATAGCAAGCCCTGTTTTTATAAATGCATTACTTGCATTAGCAGTTACATTATAAGGTGCAATAGTAACATCTCTTCTTAAGTCAGTTGAATCAAAAATATAAAAATAAGTTGGCAGAGGATTTACACTTCTATTGCCATTAGCATTCATGCTGGGGCCATCATAATATCCCAGTTTTGTATCTTCTGCAGATGTGCCACCATAAGCGCTTGCCTGGAACATTAATTCACCATCGGGATCAACTACTGCATGGGCACAAACCTGGTCTTTCCAAAGAGATTTATAACTTGGATTTAGTGAATGCTGTCCTGATTTTATAATATCATTACATTCATCTCTTGCTATCTGGTAATAGATAAGATAATCAGATGTTCTTTTTATAGTTCCATCCTGGCGCAGTGAATAGCCTCCTCTGAATAAAGCAATACGTGCCCTTAATCCTTTTACTACTCCTTTTGTAATCCTTTCATCTGCCTGATCACCAATTGCCGCAACCTCGTTACGCCAAGGCACAAGGTCTTCCGCTATTTTTAAATCATTTAATAAATGAGCATATAAAGTATCTCTATCAATCTTTACAGGAAATGGATTACCTAATGCAAGTGCAGAGGCAGGGCTAAAATCTGCAGGCAGGTCGCCCCAAAGTTTTATTGCTTCAGAATAAAATTGAGCACGCAGGGTTAAAGCTTCTCCATACATTCTTTGCAATTGTTTTTTCTGCTGGTCTGTGCCGTTTGTATATAACGGAGATTTAGGAATATTATCAATGCAGATATTGGCATATTCAATACCCTGGAACAGTTGATTAAACGGCTTTGCAATTTCTGAATTACTTGCTGTTCCGGCATAGCGGGGAAGATCTCTTCTATCATCAGCTCCGGCGCCTGATGGGCTCTGCATTTCGTCACTGTCGAATGTCATATAAAGGCTAAGTACTTTGCCAAATCCCTGGTCACCAACAAGCCTGCTGTATACTCCTGCCAATGCCTGTAAAGTGCTCGGAACATCACTAAAAACAAAATCCGGGCTTGCATCTGTTATTGGCCTTTGATCTAAAAATTTTTTACAACTACCCAGCAGTAACAGCATCGATACAGCGGTTAAAATAATTACTTTATTAAAATATTTGAATTTCATATTTAAAAATTTATAAATTAATTAGAAAGTAGCATTTATTCCAAAAATAAAACTGCGGCTTTTTGGATAAGCTGAATAATCAAGACCTGGCGTAAGCGGACTATTTCTTACACTAACTTCAGGGTCATATCCTGTATAGTTTGTAATGATCGCAAGGTTATTACCGGTAACATAAAATCTTAATTTACTCATCTTTATTCTAGTTAAGCTTTTTACAGGTAATGTATAACCAATGGTTACATTATTAAGTCGTAAAAATGAACCATCTTCAATTGCCCATGAGCTTGGCACAAATGCTCCTGTACTTTTTATTGGAATCCATATTGAAGCGTTTGCATTTATTGCATTAAGCTGATCTGGCGGCAGCCCGGTTACCTGGCCGGTTGAGGTTACAAATTGTGCTGTGGCGCCTGTTTCAGTTACTACTTTCCATCGTCCGGCCATTATTGCAAGCATATTCGAATTATTAGAATACGCATTTGTAAATTCAATTTTATTGGCATTATAAATATCATTACCTATGGAGAAATTTACAAAAATGCTTGCATCCCAATTTTTATAAGTGAATTGCTGATTTAAACCTCCGGTAAATTTAGGAGTAGGATCGCCAATAATTGTTCTGTCATTACTAAAATCAATAACGCTATCACCATTTAAATTTTTAAATTTTATAGATCCCGGTTGCACGGTTCCAATTATTGCAGCATCAGAAACAATTCCTGGCTTTAAAGTATATATTCCATAACCATTAGCGCCGGGAGTAAAATTAAAATCATTAGTAGTATAAAAACCATCCGTTATTAAACCATACATAGAGCCAACAGGTTGACCAATTTTTATAATATAATCAGTTGGCTGGCCGGAAACGCCCCAGCTTGCTCCCGGAAAAAATTGTTGTTGATTAGGAGCAAGAGCAACTATGCGGTTTTTATTATGCGAAATATTAAAGTTAGCGCTCCAGCTAAAATCCTTTGTTTTTATTATGGCTGCGTTTAATTGAAGCTCTACACCTTTATTAGAGGTTTCTCCAACATTTTGAATTTGTGTTGTATAACCATAGGTTGATGCTATAGGAACATTCAACAATAAATGATTAGAGGTATTATTATAAATATCAAAACTAATATTTATACGGCTGTTGAAGAGGCTTAGATCTATACCATAATTGCGGTTTACTGTAGACTCCCATTGCAGATCCGGATTTACCAATGATGAGGAAGAATAAGCACTAACAAGCTGGTTATTTAACCCGTAATAATATGTTCCAAGTGTAAAATTGGGAATATAGAGATAATTGTTTATACGGTTGTTACCAACTGTACCAAACCCTGCTCTCAATTTAAGATCGCTGATGAAATTTACACCCTCTAAAAAATTTTCTTTTTTAACTCTCCATGCAAACGACATTGCAGGAAAATTACCCCATTGTCTTCCCGGGGCAAATTTAGAAGCACCATCTTCACGGACATTTGCAGAGAAAAGATACTTATCCATGTAAGAATAATTTATTCTTCCAAAGAAAGAAAGATTGGTGTACCTCGATTTATTAAATTTTGGATAGCTGGCAAAAGGAATACCCAAACTGGTTTGTTTAAAGGCATTATCAGCAGAAGTTAAATACGGATAATTTTTAAAAAGGTCATTACGGGTTTCAGTTCGTAAATCATATGTTTCTTCTCCCACTAAAAAATCCAGGCTGTGCTTATCTCCTAAATTTTTTATTGACCAGGTTAATACATTGGAATTGGTAATTGTTTTTGTAACCGTAGTATCAAGTTCGGCGATAGGCAGCCTGCCACCCTGTATAATTGATAACGAGCTCAAGGAATCACTGAAAAGCCTGTTTATTAAATGGTTCTCATCATAACCAAATGTTGATTTAAAACTTAAGTTCTTAGTAATATTATAAGATAGAGTTGCATTGCCATTGTAAGCATCTGTTGATTTTTTTTGATACTCAGCATTCGCTGATAAGAATGGATTTATTAGAAATAAATTATTTCCTACACTAGGATCAACTAAAGGATCGAGAGCATTAATATCAAGTCCCTTTGAAAGAAAAGGCCGGTATTTTACAGCATTGCGTAACCTGCTGTAAGAACTTCCTGATTCAGATGAAATACCAGCGCCATATATATCCTGGTGGTTATATCTGCCGCTAACGCCAATTTTTAAATTTTTTGTTACTTTATAATCTGCTTTGGCATTGAACAGATGACGCTGAAATCTTGAATTAAGAACTATAGCTTTTTCATCGTTAAAAGTATACCCCAAATTATACGTGACCTTGTTGTTACCACCGGAAGCCGAAATATTTTGTGTTGTGGTAAGTGCGGTATTTCCAAAAACTGCTTTTTGCCAATCGAAAGCATCTATGCTTTGATATTTGGCTAAAGTATCCCATGTTGTTCCAAAATTAGCCAGGAAGTTAGTACTGTCATTAGGAGTAGAAGTTCCACTTCCCCTGGATCTTTCTGATTGAAAAATTACATAATCATACGGGCTTAAGACTTTCAGTTCTTTGGCCAGATTTTTTATACCAACATAACCATTATAAGCAACAATAAACCTTCCGGGTTTGCCACTTTTTGTTGTAATAACAATAACACCATTAGCACCTCTTGCTCCATAAATAGCAGTGGCCGCAGCATCTTTTAATACATCTATAGATTGTATATCCTGTGGAGAAATTGTATTCAGTCCATTCTCAACCTGAACTCCATCAATGATAAACAAAGGATTATTATCACCTGTTATTGACATACCACCACGAACTCTTATTCTTATCTGTGCATCAGGTGAGCCCTCTGAAGTAGAAGCAGTAACCCCAGCTAATCTTCCATTTAATGCTTCAGCAGCCGAATTAATAGGAATATCCTTTAGGTCCTTGGCGCCAATAGAAGACACGGAAGAAGACAAATTTTTTCTTTGTACACTTTGATAACCAATAACAACCACATCAGTTAAAGTAGATGCATCTTCATCTAAAGAAATATCAATTGCAGTTTGGTTGCCAACGTTAACCTGTTGGGGTTTATATCCAACAGAAGAGAAAACCAGAACTGTATTTGCCTTATTAGGAATCGTGATTGTAAATCGACCTTCATCATTTGTTGCAGTAGCTGTTTTTGTTCCTTTTATAGAAACTGTAGCACCACTAATCGCCTCTCCATTTGCTTTTTTAACCTGGCCGGACACAGTTCTATCCTGCGACATAGAAGTTAAAAAAGAAAATAAGAGGAACAGTAAAGAATAAATTTTACTTTTCATATAGCAAGAGATTTTTGTTTGTTAATCGTTATAAGGCAAAAAAAATAGTAAAAAAGCTGTCTAAAGAAATAAAAAAAATAGTAAGGTTATTTAGGTTTTTGAACAGGATTGGATAAACAATGCTACATATATTATTTCAGGAAAATTTAATGTCGGACAACTTTTTTTATGCAATCGTTCCCGACAACGTTTGCAATTTTCCTAAATAATTAACGGCCAAAAAATAAATTGGATTATTTGATTCTAATGTTAAATGCTTTCTCTTGACCAATATTTTTTATCAGCATAGTTCATGATGCTGTAGCTTTTGATTTTATATAGTTTGGCGCTTTATGAAATCCGGTGAAACATGATCGATTAATAAATGAAAAAATAAATTAATGATAGATAAACGATTGCTCTCCTTATTTAAACCAGTATTGCATTTTCTTCTTGTCATAATCTTTTCTTCTGCAAATGACCAAAAGATAGATCGCAAAAAATTAGTAGAAAGACATTCTGTTATTAATACAAAATTTGATTCTTTATCTTCTTTATCTGTTGGCAATGGAAGGTTTGCATTCACAGTTGATGTCACAGGCCTGCAAAGTTTTCCCAAAGAATATGAAAAAGGAGTGCCGCTTGGAACCGAGAGTGAATGGGGCTGGCATAGCTTTATAAATACAGTTGGTTATAAAAGAGAAGAAG
>DATCOF010000113.1:0-9117 GCA_036564845.1 Chitinophagaceae bacterium
TCTATCTTTTTTTATATTATTTTTTCTCTGTAAGAAAATTTCAAACGCAGGATCTGTAATTACATTTTCATTTCAATAATTTAAGTCTTCTTCTAACAAAGGCATTACTTCTTTTAGCATGTGCAACACCTAAAATAAAAATAGTATTTCCATTGATGGTATAGTAAATCTTATAGGGAAACTTAGAAAGTTTACATCTTCTTACAGGTTTTTTAACGTACGAAAATGTAAAAGGATTTGTTTGAATTTTTATCAGAGTTGCTAAAAGTTGGTTATAGAACCTTTCTCCTAATGCATCAGATTCTTGGGTATAATATGTAACAATATCTGTTGCATCATCTATTACGACATGCTTAATAATAATTTCAAAAGCCATGCTTCTCAGAAAAATATTTTTTAAAATTCTCTATGCTTATTCCGGCATCAGGATTGGCTTCATGAAGTTTTAAGCGCTCTTCAGCAAAAGCAACTTCTTCATCTGTAATTGGCAACAGTTCATTTTCTACACTGCTCCATAATTCCTCTGCCAATGCTACTTTTTCTTTTGGTGATAAAGCGAGCAATTCTTCTTTATTATATAACATGAGTTTTATTTAAAATTACAAATTAAACTTTTAAATTCTTGCAAAATGCCTGTTAATTCCTTTAGTGCTGCATCAATAGAAGGATATAAAAAAGTAAAACCAGTGGCTTTTATTTTTTCACAACTTACGGTTGCGCTTTTTAATATCTCTATGCTTCTTTCTCCCAAAATTAATTTTAATAAAAATTGTGGTACATGAAAGGGAATGTAAAATTGTCTCCTCATTTTTTTTGCTAATTTCAAAATGAGCGTTTTATTATTTACCGGCTGTGGTGCTACAGCATTATAACTTCCTGATAGTTGTTCGTTCTCTATTGCATATATATACATCCTGCAAAGGTCATCCATATGTATCCAGCTAATTATTTGTTTGCCGCCTCCTAAAATAGCAGCGATGCCAAAGCGTAAAGATTTTTTAAATTCAGTAAAGGCGCCACCATCATTGCTTAGCACAATACCTGTGCGAAATTTCACAAGTCGTTTATTAAGGTTAGTAACAGGCGCTATGCTTTCTTCCCAAAGTTTGCACGTCTCACCTAAAAAATTTTCATCAGCAGGATCTGTTTCAATAAAACCATTTGTATGTAATAAAGGTTTTGAATCTTCACCATACCATCCAATTCCAGATGCAGAAATAATTGCTTTAACATGGTTGGTATTTTCCTGTAAGGCTTTTATTAAAAGTTCGCCACTCTTTGTTCTGCTCTCAACAATTTCTTTTTTATATTTTTCGGTCCACTTTTTCTCCATTACACCTGCGCCTACAAGGTTAATAATATAATCAGCTTTTGCTATCGCATTGCTGTCAATTTTTTGCTCATCAATATTCCAGTTTGCAAAAGCGATCATAGGATCATTAGAAACTATCGAAGGTTTTCTGCTCATTATAATAACATTGTATCCTTTTGCGGTTAGATGTCTTGTTAAATTTTTTCCAATAAGGCCGGTTCCTCCGGTTATCAGCACAACAGGCATAATTGTTAGTAATTTTGTTGATGTAATGTATCAGTAATTATTTAGTAAATTTAGTCTTAATAATGCCGTATGAAATTTAGAAGCTTACTCTTTTTAGCGTTGATACTCCCCCTTGTTAGTATTTGCCAGCAGATCAGTTATTCTGAACCCGAAAGGGAAGATGGAAGAACGCTTGACTTTGATATTATCGGTAAAGTAGGTGGTAATTTTTTAGTGTATAAAAATATACGAAATCATTATGCAGTTAGTGTATATGATAATGATATGATTTTAAAAGAGAGAGTTGAATTGGATTTTATGCCCGATAAAACGCTTAATGCAGATTTTGTTGCCTACCCTGATTTCGCTTATGTAATTTATCAATATCAAAAAAGAAATATTTTGCATTGCATGGCTGTAAAAATTGATGGCAATGGTAAAAAGATGGGAGAACCTGTAGGGCTGGATACAACGCAGATAAGCATCTTCGCAGATAACAAGATCTATAACATGGTTAACAGTGAGGATAAGCAAAAGATAATGATCTTTAAAATCCAAAAGAAATATGACAAATTTTATTTCAAAACAGTCCTTTTAAATTCACAGTTGCAACAGCTGCACACATCAAGAATGCAATTGCCTTATGATGACCGCAGCGATGTGTACAGTGATTTTTATTTGGATAATGAGAACAATTTTATTTTTGCAAAAAGTATCAAAGGTGGCAGCAGGGAATTGATCTCGAAATTAGTTTTATATACAAAAGCGCCTTTGTCTGATCAGCTAAATGAAAATGAACTTCCGCTTAATAAAAGATATCTTGATGAAGTATCAGTAAAAGTGGATAATATTAATAAGCGATACATTTTAAATTCGTTTTTCTACAATCAAAAGCGGGGTAACATTGATGGTTTGTATACTGCAATATGGGATAAACAGGCAAACCACTTACTTGCATACAATATGGTAGAATTCAATGATACAATGAAGCGGGAAGCCAAAACTGAAGGATCAATAAAGTTTGCTTACAATGATTTTTTTATCAGGAATATTGTATTAAAAAAAGATGGCGGATTTATTTTATCAGCCGAAGATTTTACTTCGCAATCGCGGGTCAACCCCTGGAACCGGATGGATTATTTATACAATTATCCCTATATCTCTTCTTATGATTATTATCTCTATTCCCGGTCAAACTATGGATATTTTTTCCGGCCCGGAAATAATAGTTCCTTAAACAGGTATTATTATAACAACATTGCAATAATGGATATTGATAAGGACGGCAAGCTGGTTTGGTCGAATGTAATTCATAAAGATCAGTTTGATGATGGGGATGATAATTTTCTTTCGTACCAGATAATTAATGCCGGTGGCGAACTGCACTTTTTATTTAATGAACTGGAAAGAAGAAACCAGCTTATTGCTGATCAAAGCATTGACCCTAATGGTAAATTAACAAGAAATCCTACGCTGAAGAGCCTGGATAAAGGTTACCAGTTTATGCCAAGATTTGCAAAGCAGGTTAGTTCAAAACAAATCATTGTGCCTTGTATGTACAGAAACTATATTTGCTTTGCAAAAATTGATTACGAGTAACGTTTAAGGGTTTGACCTTTGCTCAACTTTAAACTTTAAACCATTAAAACTTAACAGTGATAGGCATTTTTAAAGCCAACAATCCTTTTAATACATTTTTATTATTTATTTACGGATTGCTCTTAAAGCTTGCCTGGTTCCTGCATCCTCATATTCCTGTTGTACAAAAAACAGATGGATTTTTATTCAGGGAGATATTAACCAAGTTAGAAAACACCGGCTCAGCTATCCCTGTAATATATCCTGCTATAACTTACTTTTTATTATTTACACAGGCAGTTACATTTAATAATTTAATCAACGGTCAAAAGATGATGCAGCGTGCCAATTACCTGCCGGCAATGAGTTATTTATTGATAACATCTATGTTTAGCGAATGGAATGTATTAACTGCGCCATTAGTGATAAACACCCTGCTCATCTGGGTTTGGGCAAGAATGAGCAATTTATATAGCGATACAAATTCCAAGTCTACGCTCTTTAATATCGGGATGATGATCGGTATTTCTACATTTTTTTATTTCCCATCTTTGGCCTTTGTTTTATTAATTGTATTTGCCTTAATAGTTTCACGACCATTTATTTTGGCAGAGTGGGTGATCTCCGTTTTAGGTATTATAACACCTTACTATTTTTTGTTCTCTTATTTATTTATCACTGATAAATTAGATGGTTATAAGCTTCCTCAATTTGAGATCAGCTATCCTAAGTTTCATCAAAACTATTGGGAGATCGCAGGCATCTGCCTTATACTAATTGCATTTTTAATTGGTGGTTTTTTTGTGCAGGCAAATTTTAGAAAACAGCTTGTGCAGGTTCGTAAAAGATGGAGCCTCGTTCTGTTGTATCTGGTGGTTGCTGTGTTTGTGCCCTTCATAAATGCTACCCATACTTTTGAATATTGGATACTTACTGCCATTCCGTTATCAGCTTACATAGCGTGTGCATTTTTATATCCAACAAAAAGATGGTTATCGGTTTCGTTGCATTGGCTGATGGTAGCGATAGTTATTATTGTTAGTTATGGCATACAATAATTACACAGCGTATCTTTGATGAAAATTTTAAAATAGATCAAATGAAATTTGGAGTTGTTGTTTTTCCGGGCTCAAACTGCGATCACGATGTTATTAATGCATTGCGCAAAGAATTAAAACAGGAAGTAATTGAGCTATGGCATAAGGATAGCGATCTTTCTGAATTTTCAAAAGAAGATTGTATAATATTACCGGGAGGGTTTAGCTACGGTGATTATTTGCGTTGCGGCGCCATTGCAAAGTTTAGCCCCATGATGCAAAGTGTAATTGAATTTGCAAACAGTGGTGGTAAAGTACTGGGCATTTGTAATGGCTTCCAGATATTATGCGAAAGCGGTTTACTTCCCGGAGTTCTTTTACGAAATGCCAATATGCAGTTTGTTTGCAAAAATGTTTTTATAAAGAATGAAGATGGAGAAGTGATTAAAATTCCGATTGCACATGGCGAGGGAAGATATTATGCTGATGCAAAAACATTGGAAGATCTTGACGCACAAAAACAAATATTATATCGCTATTGTGATGAGAAAGGAGTGATGCATGAAGATTTTAATCCTAATGGATCAACAAACAATATTGCAGGAATATGTAATAGCCAAAGAAACGTTTTTGGTATGATGCCTCATCCCGAAAGAGCCTGCAGCACTGCATTAGGAAATATTGAGGGAAAAAAGATCTTTAAAGAACTGTTTTCTATAAACTAAAGTTAAAACCCCGATATTCTGTTTAGTCTACTAGTTATATACTTTGATACTTGTAGCTTTGCATAAAGCAATAAAATAATGAAGAAAATAATTTTTACTCTCATCACACTATTCTTCCTAAGTGCTTCTTATGCACAAATTTTAAATCCTGTTACGTTTAATTATTCAGTTGTAAAAAAGGGAAATGATCTGTATGAAGTTCATGTAAAAGCAATGATAGAACCTAAGTGGCATATTTATTCTGTAAAAAACCCTGATGGCGGCGCACAGGCTACAGAGATAAAAATTAATGATGCAAAAGCGGTTGGTGCGATAAAAGAAAATGGAAAAATGAAAACCATGTTCGAAAAAGAATTTAATGTTGATCAAAAATATTTTGAAAGCTCAGTGGATTTTGTGCAGTTGGTAAAATTAAAAAAGGGCGATAAAATAACGGGCACAATTAATTATATGGTTTGTAACGACAGGCAATGCCTGCCGCCAAAAGAAGTGGAGTTTAAAATAAAAATGTAAAAGGGTGTGAGACACCTTGTATAAAAACGGATAGCATATTGTTATCCTATTTTTTTATCTTGCTTTATATGAAGAGATCAAAAATTTTCCTGACTGCTTTATTTTGTTTTGCTGCTCTCTTTGTTTTTGCGCAAACAGATACAACAAGTCAAATTAAAATTGCCCACAGATCTTTAATGGGTACTTTCCTTGATGGGTTGCGTTGGGGATTTATTTCTGTACTGCAACCTTGTCTGTATGCAATGTTCCCGGTAACAGTTTCCTTTTTTTTAAAGAGAAGCAATACAAGGGCACATGGAATAAAAAATGCCACTATATATTCCGTTTCAATTGTGGCCATATTTACAATACTTGGGTTTTTACTCACGCTTGCCTTCGGTCAAAATACATTGTATCAAATTTCAAGCAGTGCCATCTTTAATATTTTTGTTTTTTTATTGTTCGCCTTTTTTGGAATTTCTTTTCTTGGCGCATTTGAAATTACATTGCCTTCATCATGGACAAATAAAGTTGATTCCAAAGCAAGCTTAAACAGTTTTTCAGGAATATTTTTTATGGCGCTCACATTAGTGCTGGTGTCCTTTTCATGCACTGCTCCATTTATCGGAAATCTTTTAATTGATGTGAGCCAGCAAAAAGAAAGGCTTGGCCCGATCATTGGATTTCTTGGGTTTTCTATCGCAATTGCATTGCCCTTTGCATTTTTTGCTTTCTTCCCCGGGTTATTAAATAAGATCGCAAAGTCAGGCGGATGGCTTAATACATTAAAAGTTTCTTTTGGTTTTATAGAGCTTGCAATGGCATTGAAGTTTCTTTCAAATGCTGACCTGGCCTATCATTGGCGCCTTCTTGACCGTGATGTATATCTTTCCATCTGGATAATTCTTTTTGGATTACTTGGCCTTTACCTTTTAGGGAAATTAAAATTTAAACATGATGATCATTTGCCATTGAATGATTACGGACTTCCTTACTTATCTGTTACAAGAATATTTTTTGCAATTGGCGCATTGGCTTTTACAGTTTATATGATCCCGGGATTGTGGGGTGCACCATTAAACGGAATAAGCGGATGGCTGCCTGAAAATAAAACGCAGGATTTTAATTTAGAAAAACTAATAAGAAGTAATAGGAGTTCAGGTAGCGATTCTATTCAAAATAAAAATTCGACCGAATTAATTATAAAGCCCAAAAAATACATTGATATTTTATCATCAGAAATTCCCGGTGTTGAAACATTTTTTGATTTTGATGAAGCTGTTGCTGCAGCTAAACAAATGCATCGTCCTATAATGATTGATTTTACTGGACACAGTTGTGCTAATTGCCGCAAGATGGAAGCAGAGGTTTTATCAAAACCTGAAGTAAGTAATTCGCTTCATAAAGATTTTATTATAGCCTCATTATATGTTGATGAAAAAAGAGAGTTACCTGAAAATGAAAAATATATTTCTAAGTTTGATAATTCTAACATAAAAAATGTGGGCGCCAAAAATCTTGATTTTGAAGCAACCATTGCCAACTCCAATGCACAGCCTCTATATATTTTTACTGATGAGCAGGGAAAGATCATAAAAAATGCAGGCGGCTACGAACCCGATGTTGAGCGGTTTGTAAGGATTTTGAATGAAGTGAAGATGGAGAATAAGAAACGGTTTCCGTAGGTTATTAAAAATAAATAAATATTTATCTGAATTGGTTGATCAAACTATTTTATATGACAGATTCAATATGATGCTCTCTAAATTAGAAAATCGAGAAAAATCTTTAATTCATTATAAATCATTCGATAACTTTTTTAGGAATATTGATTTTGTAAAAGATAGCTCAGTAAAAAACAAAATCTATTTATTCCTTGAAGAATATGTTCTTTTAATAGAAAAAAAGAATGATTCCATTGATCGAAGTTTTTCAAATGAGTTATCCTTTCGGTATTTATTTGTAATTGGGGATATATTAACTCATGAAGTAAAACTTGTTCATATTTTTCAAATAAAACATTTAATCATTTATAGTATTATCATCGATATGATTTTATTTCTTACAGGAGTTACTTTCATTTTTAATCTCCCCATACCAATAACATTAATTTTTACAGGTCTATATTATTTTATTCATCTTAAACCTTTAATGAAGTCGCATCAAGTATTTGGGTTGTATTATTAATTTTTATTTGTTTAACTCTATTCAACTCGAATCTTTTCATCTTGCTGTTATCAATCTTTTGGAAAGTTTTAAAACTTTCCAAAAGTTGTCGCAATTAGTCTTGCAAAGATTATTTTTTCGTTTTTTTTGCTGCCAAAAGAACCAATGTTGAACGGAGCGTCGCCACAAATGTTTCCTGGAGCTGAAAAAGCTCGTCAACAAAAAAATAAAAGCAGACAAAAAAAATCCTTCCGGAAAATTTTCCGGAAGGATTAATAAATTATTGGGGGTTACAAATTATTTATAAAGCTATTTGCTTTTCAACCATCATCTTTCTTAAATTGATAAGACCGTAACGCATGCGGCCCAAAGCTGTGTTAATACTGCAATTGGTTAGTGTTGCAATTTCTTTAAAACTAAGATCAGCATAGTGTCTCATAATGATAACCTCTCTTTGGTCTTCAGGAAGAAGTTCTAACATTTTTCTTACCCTGTCATGGCTTTGGCTTTGCATCATGCGGTGGTCTGCGCCGGGTTCAGAAAAATTAATTACTTCAAAAATGTCACGGTCATCACTGGTTTTAATTGCAGGAGTGCGTTTTACTTTTCTAAAATGATCAACACAAAGATTGTGTGCGATTCTCATTGCCCAGGGTAAAAATTTTCCTTCATCTGTGTACCTGCCGGTTTTTAGTGTGTCAATAATTCTGATAAATGAATCCTGGAAAATATCTTCAGCAAGGTATTTGTCTTTAACCAATAGATAAATCGAGGTGTAAATTTTGTCCTTATAACGAAGAACAAGTGTTGAAAGGGATTCAGCGTCACCATCCATGTATAGATGAATAAGCTGTTGATCGGAAAGATTCGTAAGGAATTTCATAAAACTTCTAGATTTTGGATTATTGGATAATTGGTTTAGATTTTTTTTCCAATAAATAAAGGGGAAGATTAGAAGCTATATGTTGTGAGTAGATAGTTTTTTATCTTTGACTTGAGATATTGGAAGAATGAAGTTATGTAAAGTTTTCATAAAAACAAATTTTTTGATAATTATTTTTTAAAATTCTTTTTTGCTGCGCAATAATTTTAAATATCTCTTATTGCTTTCAAGTGTTAAAAAATATTATTAGCAACTACCTTTGCTCTCCGCAATGAGTACAGTAAAATCTATCAAAGAAAAAAAATCAACAGCAAAAAAAAATGAGAAGACAAACGGCATTCTTATTAAAGGTGCACGGATGCACAACCTCAAAAATGTTACAGTAGAGATTCCGCGAAATAAATTAATTGTTGTTACAGGTGTTTCTGGCTCCGGTAAATCTTCACTTACAATCGATACATTATTTGCAGAAGGACAAAGAAGATATGCAGAAAGCTTAAGCTCTTATGCACGCCAGTTCATGGCCCGCATGAACAAGCCGGATGTTGATTATATAAAAGGCCTTTGCCCGGCAATTGCCATAGAACAAAAAGTTACAACACGTACACCGCGTTCTACTGTCGGCAGTATGACGGAAATTTATGATTACCTGCGATTGTTTTTTGCTAGAATTGGTAAAACAATTTCTCCTGTATCAGG
>DATCOF010000114.1:0-12973 GCA_036564845.1 Chitinophagaceae bacterium
CATCAGTCAACTTTGCTGAGAACATATGGCCAACACCAGGATAGAAACTATTGTCGCATCCAAAAAGGAGCCTATCCTCCCCCAGGTATTTAAGGGCAAAGTCAATCATATTATCTTCGTTGTTACTTCCAGAAACATCCACATAAACATTGGGCGAGTATTTAAGCGCCTTACAGGCATACTCCCAATCAATCCCTCCACCGATGTGCGCAAACTGGAACATGGCTTCAGGGTATCGTTTCGCTATATCCACAAAGTCTTCAGGCAAGGATATATTCTTGGGTTCGTGCGCATTTAGCTTTATACGTGCATTACCTATTGGCGTATGCATCAGGATGATCATCTTCAGATCAATGAACTTTTCGATGATAGGATAGAATAGGGGATCGTTTATTTTTACATGGTTATAAAGTTTCAGGCCAACCATCCCTTGATCAATACATCTCTTTATTTCTTCAAGGGATTCTTTTCGATAGGTAGGGTTTAATGTAAGCATACCGATAAACCGGTCGGGATGTAACTTTACATCTCTAAGAATTAAATCATTGCATTTCCTGAACTCTTGGGGCAATCCCACACTACCTGGTACCATAGGTCTGGAAATCATCAATTTCTCAATTCCCAATCTATCTGCAAAATCTATTTGGGTACTGGGACTATCATCAGAAAAGTAAACATGGGCATGTGAATCTATTTTTCGATACTTCATCACTTCCTGCATCAGGTTTTCTTTTTTTCTTTCGGTATATTCAAGGCCGGATTCTTTTTTAGAAGAGAATCCCATAAGCTGGGTACCCAATATAATTCCTGCCGCTGAAGCAGCGGTATTGGTTACAAAATTCCGACGATTGATTTTCATCATAAAATATTAATTAAAAATAGAATCAAAAGTTAACTAAAAAATTACCGGCCATTTCCATTGATAAATTTGCAGTAAATTATTTCCTAAACTCTTTATAAAATATCACTAAAAGTAATATCATCCACTTATTTCCGAAAACCCTGAGATCACTTCCCCAGAAGTGACAGAATACTGCCCAAACATCTCCAATAATAGAATAGCCCCTGTGGTCTGGCTCAACGTGGGTTGTGTTTCATTTGATTCCACCATCCCGGTTGTGCAGTCCCGGACAAGGATTACTTCATAACCTCGGTTACTCATTTGAATCGTACCCTTATCCCGGCTGAGTATGCAGGCATTGGTATTGAAACAAGCAAAGAGCAGAAAGAGTATTCCCTGTTGTTTGCAATAGTGATGGAGTTCTTCACCCGTAGCCACTACAGGCTTAAAATTCACGTTTTGAATTGCCTTTTTTCCACTATCTAAATTATTTAAAATTATCAATTACTAATCTCTATCATTCTGATACACCTGAATTAAGCTATTCACTTAATAGTATAGGAAAAAATCATGCATATATTTTGCTGTTATTCGATCACTTTAGTTCTCATAAAATCTTAAATTTTAGAATATAATTGTTTTAAATCCTGGATTGCCTTTTTAATGTCACTCCCGGACTCAGCCCCAATACTTTTTAATTTTTCTTTCAATAAGGGGTCCGCCCCTTCGGTTTTTTCCTGACCTTTAATCAACCCTTTCACACATGCCGATTGCCAATCCGCAGTTTTTGATTTGGAAGGACCAGATATAATTTCTAATAAAGCAAGAATTTGCGCTTTCTGATTGCGTCCTCCTATTACATTAGAAAAATTTTCAAGGAAAGTAATTTTCCAGGGTGCAACAACATCAAAGAATGAACCTTTTTTATCTAACTCTTTCAATAGGTCAATAGATGATCCGGCTTCAGAACTCAATACAGCCGTTCCAAACCAGGCACTCTGACCTTGTTGCTCTATCACTTTAGCCATCGCAGGAACCACCGTTTTATCTTTAAACTCTCCTAAACTCAATGCAGCCTGGAAAGCTACTCTAATCGAAGAATCGTTAATCATTTCCTCCAGCTGAGAAAGGCAGGCAGGAAATCTTTCAGAAAGTATTGCAGCATTTTCACGTACTCCCGGGGAGGAGTCCTTCATGGCCTTTTTTACAATTTCAGCATCCAGGGCATTCATCCCTTCCAATACATATAGAGCATGCAGCCGGAATCTTGCATCTTCACTTTGATTAAACAAGGTTTTTACTGACGGAATCACACTTTTATCCTGTCGTTCCAGAAGCAGCCTCTGGGCCTGAAGCCTCCACCACTGGTTTTGATGCGAAAGCAATGCAACCAGGTCCATAGATTTTGCATTCCTCAAATCAGGAGAAACCTTTTTGTACATCCCGGCATTTTTGGGTACAATTCTATATATCCGCCCATATTTATTCCCAGCATTAAAGTCCATACTTTTCTGTAAATCATCAGGAATGGACATTGGAGTTTCAATATGCTGCCTGTACATATCAATCATATAAAGATCACCATCCGGGCCAACCGTGAAGCTTGTTGGGCGAACCCACGTGTCAGTGGTGGCCATGAACTCTTTATCCTTCTCTTGTTCTGCACGCTTAGCTATAAAGTAAGGAGCAGTATCTGACTGTGAAAGAATATCTCTGTGGACAAGGTTACCAGAAACATCTCCTGTAAAAATATTACCATAATATTCTTTTGGAAGGGCATCCCCACCGTAAAAAGTACCCCCATCAGCCGCAGTAAAGTGATCTTTCTCATATTCTACCTGCTTCGAATGGTTCTCCTGAAACACCTTATTCCTTCGCCTTGTACGTTCTGCACGCCAATAGGGCGCTGGAGTTAATTGATACATAAGCAAACCATGATCATTGATATCTACTATCGACGATTTCATAGATTCAGGCAGAAAAGGATTTCGTTGCAGATAATGCCCTGGAATAACCACCTGTTGAATATGAAGCGTGTTTTGAGTAAAAAATCTGTGCCCCCAATCATCCATAGCAAGGCCAAACTGCCCCCTGCCTGTTGTCAGTTCAAACTGATTCCTGTCAAGACGAAATCGAAAATCTGATCCCTGCATATTAAGCTTTGGGGCACCTGGCACCCTGGTAAAGCTAACTTCTCCTGCCTGCCCATTATTGTTTGCATAAATCCAATTATCCACACCAAAATGAAGGTTGGTTATTTGCGCCTCTTCGTTTTTTTTAAAAAAACCAGTGAACAGTACTTCCTTCAAATCTGCATGCCCATCACCATTTGTATCCTTATAAAACGTTATGTTAGGAGCAGCCGCTACAAGTAATCCTCCGTCCCAAGGTAAAATACTTGATGCCTCTCTTAGGCTATCTACAAAAACAATTGAGGTATCTGCCCGTCCGTCGCCATCTCTGTCCTTTAACATGACAATGCACCCCTTTCCTTTCACAGAATCAGGTTTATAAGCATCCAGCATCCCCACTACATAAGCATTACCCTGCTCATCAAATTCCATTGATACCGGGTCAATTACATAAGGTTCTGTAGCAAAAATTTCTGCCTTAAAATCTTCAGCAAAATGAAAGGTTTTTATTGATTCTTCCGGGGAAAGCGGGCCTGAATAAAGAGACTTATTATTGTTAGTGCAGGAAAATAATATTAATGCAAATAGAATAAGTAAATAAGCATTACTAAAATTCTTTTTAATTGTGTTTGTTCTAATTTTGATTGTCATATATTAATTTTTAAAAAATAAAAAATTCTCTTGGATTATTTAAAATGAGTTTTATTACGCTCTGATATAAAATTTGAAGGTTTATACGATTTATTTCAATTTGATAATTTTGTTAAGAATCTAATGTATTCCTCACCAGTACTTATAGTATCACTTTTGTATCACCTCCTACATCCAGAAGAATATCTACTGGTTTATTGGAGATCCAAGCCCCACCGGTAAAATCAGGTATTTTAATAGAATTTGAATGATTAGCTACAGACCATTCACTTAACGGTGATATAGAACTCCACAGAGCAGCGTCATATACATCCTGATCAAGTGGTAACCCATTACGTAAACAATCTATGGTTCTCCAATCCATTAAAAAATCCATACCTCCATGTCCGCCAACCTGCTTAGCCAAATCACCAACTTTTTTAACTATTGCAGGTTGGTATTTTTCTTCCAATGATTGTATCTCCTGTTCAGATAACCAGTTTTCACCTCCGCTAGAAATACGTCCGGGAACCGGATATTTCAGGGCAGTACCTTTTGTTCCAACTATCTTATGGATCCTGGAATAAACATTGGGTGAGGTAACATCATGCTGTATCTTAATCGTTCTCCCCTTATGGGTACGGATTATTGTGGTATTCATGTTGCCACGAAAGGTTGCATTGGCATAAGGTTTAAAAAAATCGTCTTTAGCGGCAAGTTCTTTTGCCTTTGCGCCCATCATAAAATCAATCCCGGATTCTGATACCAGGTAATTCAATTTATCACCACGGTTGATGTTCATTATCTGGCATACCGGACCCAGGCCATGTGTAGGGTATAAATTCCCATTTCTCCTGGCGTTTTGTTTTAAGCGCCACATCTCCCAGTAGGCTTTTTTGTCAAAATTCTCCCCCAACAGATTATGAATATAGGCGCCCTCACCATGTACGATTTCGCCAAAGAAACCCTGCCTTGCCATATTGAGTGTGAGCAATTCAAAGAAGTCATAGCAACAGTTTTCCATCATCATGCAATGCCTGCGTGTCCGTTCAGACGTTTCTACCAATTGCCAACATTCCTGTATTGTAACAGCCGCCGGAACTTCTATGCATACATGTTTACCTTGTTCCATAGCATACGTGGCCATAGGAGTATGCATATCCCAGGGAGTAGCAATGAATATCAGATCAATATCATTGCGATCGCACAGCTTCTTCCATTCTTCTTTATTTCCTGAATAAACTGAAGGGTTATGGATGGAACCATGAAGGCTCTGTTTGGCACGGTTGGCATATTCAGGGCGTATGTCACATAATGCTTTAATTTCAACACCTTCTAATTTAGTCATATTCTTAAGATGAGATGGCCCCCTCTGCCCCAATCCTATAAAGCCAACTCTGACAATATCCAATTTAGAAGCACTATATCCCGACATATTAAATCGTTGAGAGTGCGGTATTTCATCATGCTGCTTGATAATATGCTCTTTGGCAAAACCTTTCAAGATACCTCCGCCCACCATGCTTAGGCCAGTAAGGCTTGAAAGTTTTAGAAAATTTCTACGATTATCCTTCATTAGATTTATCCTTAATTATTAAAGACTTATAATATTATTTAATCCCATTAAAGATGAAATAATTTTTTGGCATTTTCATACAACAATTTACGTTCAATTTTTTTAGTAGGTGCCAATCTCCGAATTTCTGCAATGTCCAGAGCACCAGTACAACCCAAAGAAGCCAGACCGCTTGGATCTGCACAATCACTACCATAAACCAGTTTATCCTGGTGTCTATCCAAAAATTGTCTTGCTTGATCTTCATCCCGGGTTAATGCATTCAATCCTGATCCAGCCGAAAGGTCTCCATACATATTGGCGTAATCACTTAGATAGCGATCAGTAATTCCGCCGTGCGTAACCGGCCCTTTGGGATATAGATCTGATTGATTATTATGATTTTTGTCAATATTAGCCCACCAGGTTTGTGCATGGCCAATAAAGTTTACTTTCGGATACTTTTCTAACATTTTGTAAAACCTTTCAAAGCCATAATTGTACATTTTATACTGCCAATGCATAAGTACCGGAACACCATAGGCCTGAGCCAATTGGTAAATTTTTTGCATCTCCGGGGAATCATATTCCACCCCAAACTTCAATTCGCCAATGATCACTGCTCCTAACTTCAAATATTTTTCAATTTCAGGTATTGCATCTGGCAAGTCTGGTACATTGCATGCGCCAAACAGAAATTCTTTCCTGTGTTCTTTTGCAAATAAATAACACTCTGCATTTCCTCCGGCTTCTGCCTCCAACCCGTTAGAAAATCCCTCATGAGTGGATGGTGAATTTACAGGACGCCCTGACGGCAGAAGAATAGTTGTAGTAATACCCATTGCCTTTTGATGAGCAAGCAACTGTTCATCTGTGCGTTCATGGTAATGGATGTGTTGATGAATATCAATAATCGGCTCTCTTTTGATTGCCAGAACTCCAGGGATTCCGGCAATTCCCTTCAACTTCAAACTTGCCCCGATTATAAGAATGCTTGTACCAGCTAAAAATTCGCGCCGGGAATGATCTTCTTTTAATTTTCTCATGAGTAAATTAATTTATTTTATAAAATATGGGCATTCATTTTCTTAAATCATCCTGTCTGCAATTTAAATTACAAAGCGCATAAAAAATCGGTATAGTATCTATGCAGCACACAAACGCGTACTACAACGTTTGAAACCTCTTACTACAACGTTTGAAATAATTTATTATAAGAACCGCGTTGGCGGAGTTAATTAGCAAGCATATGCTTCACTCTTGGGTGCATTTCAAATTGTCGCACTAATAATTGTAAATTTAGTGAACTAAACTCCATCCTATGACATAACACATCCATCACAATACAAAGCTGCATCAAATGGATTGTTACAAAGTGAAATTTCTTCAGGATTAAATACGATCACACATTGGAAACATCGCTATCCTATTGCGGGTTATTTGATATGCTTTGCAGTTACCAATTATTCAGTTTTTAATGAATGGTTTTACGGACAGGGTTACCCAAGCTATAATGTACAATGGTCACAGGTTGGGAGCGGTTATGTGAAAATAAAAATGAACCAAACAACTTCGCATCCGTCAGTAAGTTTTTTTGAATTGCCGGTTGCATTAAAATTTAAAAATGCGACACAAGAAAAAACAATTGTTGTTGATAACAAAACAAATAGTGAAATTTTTTATAAGAACATCGGCTTTGTTGCAGACACCGTTTTTGTTGATCCTGATTATTGGCTGATAACAAAAAAGAATACAACGCAAAAAGTAATTGATAACACAGGCCCTCAAAATATTATACAGATTTTTCCTAACCCGGTACAGGATAAGCTTTTTGTTTATCTTAAAAATTATTCACCATTGTTTGCTAACATTTATCTCTGCAACAGTGTGGGACAGATCCTTTATCAAAAACTCTTAGCAGTTAATGGTTCAGAATTTATTGAAATTGCTTTTGAGCATTTGCCTAAAGAAATATATTATAATTAAAGCAGGATCAGGCAATGATGTTATTTTTGCGAAGAAAATAGTGAAGTTGTAATCCTTCACTGTTCCGTTCCGTTGGCAAGAAAAAAGAAATCCCTTTTAAAAACAGTATTCAAAGTATTCCTCGCAATTGTAATAATTGCTAACGTAGTTTATTTTATTACTTATTTCTTTAACAGGCTACCACATATTACCTATCCCGCTTTTGGCATTGAGATACCGCCTAATTATACAATTCATGGTATTGACGTAAGCCGCTACCAGCAACTAATTAACTGGGCCGATGTAAAAAATATGCAGGTTGAAAATATTAAAATTGGTTTCGCATTTATTAAGGCAACAGAAGGAGTTGATAAAGTAGATGCACAATTTGAAAGGAACTGGCTGCATGCTGAAGAAGAAAATATTCCTAAAGGCGCTTATCATTATTTTATTGCCAATAAAAGTGGAGTTGCGCAGGCAAATAATTTTATCCAGATAGTAAAATTAAAACAAGGTGATCTTCCGCCGGTACTGGATGTTGAAGATGCTAATGGGTCTGTGCCTGATATTCAACAAAAAATAAAAGACTGGCTTCAAAAAGTAGAAGAGCAATATCATGTGAAGCCCATTATTTACACCAACATTTTTTTTTACAATAAATATTTAAAAGGAGTTTTTGATGACTACCCTTTTTGGATAGCACATTATTTACAACCCGGCAAACCCGGTATCGACAGGGCCTGGACCTTCTGGCAACACAGTGAGGGAGGCCATGTTAACGGCATAAAAACTACAGTAGATTTTAATGTATTTTCAGGTGACAGCGCAGAATTTAAAAATCTTTTGATCAGGTAGAGGTCAGAAATAATTTACCTTAAGCAAATAATAGTTGTTGTATGAGTGGGATGGAGCCAGAAGTAAAAAATTTTTTATCAAAGATTGTAACATCACTTTCTGTAGGATTGTTGTGGTTGCTAATAAATTCAACGATCGGTATCTATTTTAATTTTGCTTTTTTTGAGAATAAGCCCACGCCAGGAAATTATATTTTTTACGTTTGGTTTTTAGTAAGTCTTTTCTTTCTGATAAAGCTTTACCGAAAAATATGGAAGTTCTGATCTAACTGCTGTGATCTGAAATTATCACCCACGCGTTTTTTATTTTTTTAAAGAGTAAAGTAAAATAGCCGCTGATATCTCCGGCGGCTCGTGCAAGATGCCATTTGCCAACTACAGAATAGTATAGTACCGATAATTTTTTTGTTTGAATAATTGTAAAATCAAGTTTGCCCATTGCGGCCGCATCAGGATAATTTTTTTTATAATTTTCTAAAGTCTTTTGCCAGCCATAAGTTATTCCGGATTTACCAATAAACATTAAGGAATCGCTGTGCCAGTAAGGTTCCATAAATTTTACAATATCACCATTATTCCATGCAATTGTTTGCTGTGCTAAACTTTTTCTTATCGCGATCTCATCTTTTGATTGGGCAAAAATTAAGTTCATAAATAACATTGCTGCCAGAAATAGATTTATTTTCTTCATAATAGTATTTTGATTCTTTAAATATAATAATTATGGTACTGTGCAAAAGCTACAGCCTGGTCGGGGCGCTTTAGCGACTTGATAATTTTTCTAACTGATCTATATAAGCAAGGTCAGTATAACTAATGCACATGATGAGGCGAGTTACAAACTTTGCTCTGCCTGCAATATTTAAAATTTAAAAGATGCGCTGAAATGATAAGGCAAACAGCAAAGGCTAAAAACAAATATTCCTGCTGATGAAAAAATTGTTTTAATACAAGGAAGATGAATCCTGCAGAAAATATCAACACTGGTAAATTGTTGCGATGATGTTTGATATAGCCATGAAATAAAGAAAAGGAACCAACAACAAATGCAAGCCCTATCATTCCCCATTCAAAAAAAGAATTATGAATAATGTTTATTCCAAATACAGGAAGTGTGCTGGCGATCACAGGAAGTACTGCACAATGTATAGCACATCCTACAGAAGTTGCAATACCCAAAAAATCCCAATTTGTTTTTAACGCCATTATAAAAATAGTAACTGCAAAAATAGTAAATTTGCAACAATGATGCGAAAATTTATTCCTTGTAAAACCAGTTTAGGCTGTAGTAATTTTGCAATACAAATGTTTATATGAAAAAGAAGTTATTGTGGATCGGAGGGTTTTTTATTTTGCTGATGGCAGCATTTTATTATTTTCTTTTTGCAGGTACAGATTATTACAAGGCAAAGCTTCCTGTGTTGAATTATGTACAGAATTTTTCATTTACAGGCGAGGACGGCAAACAACTTACTCAAAGAAATGTTGAAGGTAAAGTATACGTAGCTGAATATTTTTTTACAACCTGCAAAGGCATTTGCCCTAAAATGAATTTAAATATGAAAGGCATTTATGAGCATTATAAAAGCGAACCTGATTTTGCGATCATCTCTCACACGTGCATGCCCGAAGTTGATTCAGTGCCATTGATGAAGGCGTATGCACAAAAAATAGGCGCCGGATCAAACTGGCATTTTGTTACAGGCAACAAAGATTCTTTATATAAAATGGCCCGGGAAAGTTATTTGCTCGACAATGAAAAAAATAACAGCATGAACATAAAAGACCAGTTCATTCACACGCAATTTTTTGCATTGGTTGATAAAGAAGGAAGAGTAAGAGGTGTTTATGATGGTTTAAAAAAAGATGAACTGGATAAATTATCAAGAGACATAAAAGATCTTTTAAGAGAAACAAAAACACCTGCGGTTTTTAATAACTCTACATTTACCAACAATCCTAATTGATGAAACAGGTTGAAGAAATATTAAAGAAGAATCATTTAAGCATTACCGGCAGCCGGCAAAAAATAATGCAATTGTTCATGACTTCTAACGGAGCACTGGCACATGCAGATATTGAAAAAAAGACCGGTGAAAACTTTGACCGTGTTACTGTGTACCGCACATTACAATCGTTTGTTGAAAAAGGAATTATTCATTTGATACCGACAAAAGATAATTCAATAAAATATGCTTTGTGTAAAGATGATTGCGAAGCCGGTCACCATCATGATAATCACGTACATTTTATTTGTGATGAATGCAGCAAAACAATTTGCCTCGATGATGTAACTGTTCCCCAAGTAAAGCTGCCAAAGGGTTTTACGCCGCAACATGCAGAGATGGTAGTGAATGGAATTTGCGGAGATTGTAAGTAGGCATGTGTCTAAATCTGTTAATCTCGTCACGAAGGTTTGTTATTTAATTTGACCACCTGTCAATGCAATAATTAGCTAATTCTTCAATGTCTGTGAGTTGTCTGTTGCCTGCGTTACCACGAACCCAGAACTCCTTTCCGGTTTGTCCTTTTACAAAGATTGCTCGGGTATTACTTGGTTCAACAATAACTATGAAAATGTCTTTACCATCTCGTTCATAAAACTCGCCGGTGATATTTGACTTAACAGAAAAGGAAAGAAAATGCTCAATCATCTGGTCAAATTCGTTTTGAAAAAAGTCTTTCGGTTTTTTTCCATTTGATAAACTAAAATCCTTTTCTAAACCCTGTGTTTTTCCGTTGTCGTCTAAACCAATGATTAAAAATCCTCCATTAGAGTTTAGGAAAGCACAAATGACTGTTGCAATTTTTGCTTTTACACTTATTCCTGCTTTATCTGTCTTGAAGTTGTAAAGAAGTGCGGGCTTAAATTCAATCTTATTTCCTTCGCCATTTGCAATTATTTCTTCTATTCTCTGTTCTGTATTTTGCTCGATTGGTTCTGTTTCTTCTTCTGGTTCTACATCATAACCAGTCCAATCAAACGGTGTTTCTAAAAAATGAATTTCTGTAATGCCGGGTAAGTCCCAATCGTAAATCTTGGCTTTTCTTTCAAAATTACTTTTATCATAACTGTAATGTTCATAGTAAAGCATTTCGCTGTTAAGAGCATCACTTATTTCCAAAGGGTCATTGTATTTGTCTGTTGTTCCGATGCCATGAAGCAAATGTTCATCTCCTTTTTTATCATACATTTCTTTTTCCCAACTCTGTTGATAGGGTAAGTCGATAATGAAATAAACACCTATGCCATACCCGAAAGAATTATGGAAATCAAATTGATTTTCGTCAATCTCAACATTTTGTTCTCCTGATAGAGTAGTAAATTTTTGTAAATCAATTCTTGCTTGCTTATCTGATAAATATCCTCCGGTATTTCCAATTCCTGAATACAAATCTTTCACCCATTCTTCGTATTCTTTGAAAGCCTCTTGTCTTGCAATTATTGGATTTTCATTTTCAAAAACTTTTTCGTAGTCAATGAAATCAATATCGTCTTTCGTTTGGTAGCGAATAAGTTTAACTTTAACTGCGTAGTGAAATGCTGCTGCCATATTTATTATTTATAACTCATTGTTCCATTTAGGAAGTCGTCCGTAAATTTGAAGATGTTTTTGCAATAATTTATTTTCTAAAATTCTTGGGCAGTCAGAATATACTTCGTTATGTGTCGCATACCAATGAATGTCTAAGGCTTCTATTCTCTCCTTATCCATTTGGTTTATCCATGATATACGTCTTGGTATTTTACCAAACTGATGACCATTTACAATTCTATCCTTGATGCCACCAAGACCTGCCTTGCGGATGAACATTGAACTGTCTGCTCCAACTTTTCCTGAACGACCTATGTATATAAGTTCAATTTTTCCCTTCTTCAAAGCGTAAACAATGTAAATACCACTTTTATCAGTCGGAGCATTACAAACCTCTCTTAAACTGTCCTGTGGCTTTAAAAAGAAATGGTCATTCAGTTCATATTTGTTTAGCTCGTCAAACATAGTTTTGTCTATTCTTTATTGCAGTCAGTTTGAAATTTGCGACATCGAAAGCATTGTCGCTAACTTCAGTGTCACACCTAAATCTTCCCCATCTCTTCACTCACAAAATCCATCAGTGTTTTTATATTTTCGGGAGAGAAATCAAATTTTAATCCGGCAGCTTCATACAATTGTGGTAATGTTTTAGTGCCGCCAAGTGCCAAAGCATTCATGTAATTATCCAAAGCTTTTTCAGGATCCTTTTTGTATTGCATCCACATGCCTATTGCGCCCAGTTGCGCAATGCCATATTCAATATAATAAAACGGAACTTCAAATAAATGTAGCTGCCGCTGCCATGCATTTTCGCGATATTTTTCAAGACCACTGTAATCAATTACATCATCAGAAAATTCTTTTAGTATCTCCATCCATTTAGCATCTCTTTCAATCACATTATGTTCAGGGTTTTCATACACCCAATGCTGAAACTTATCGATGATGGCTATCCATGGAAAAATTGTTATCGTTCTTTCAAGCTGATGTTCTTTCGCTCTTTTCAGATCGTCTTTATTATCAAAGAAAACTTCCCAATGATCCATGCTGAAAAGTTCCATTGCCATGCTGGCAACTTCTGCAATTTCCATTGGATATTCTTTAAAGGCACTAAGCTCCAAAGTATGTGTAAGAAAAGATTGCACTGCATGGCCGCCTTCATGAACCATCGTGGTAACATCATGCATTTGCCCGGCAGCATTCATAAAAATAAAAGGGGCACCGCTTTCAGCCAACGGGCAGTTGTATCCTCCCGGAGCCTTGCCCTTCCTGCTTTCCAGGTCAAGGTGTTTCATTGCATTCATCTGCAGCAAACACTCTCCAAAAAACGGACGGAGTTGTTTAAAACATTCAATTGATTTATTGATAAGTTCTTCAGAAGTTGTAAAAGGAGTAAGCGGTTGTGTGCCTTCAGGCTCTGCTTCCACATCCCACGGACGAAGATCATCCAGCTTTAATTT
>DATCOF010000115.1:0-6234 GCA_036564845.1 Chitinophagaceae bacterium
CCTTAGTAATTACGAAGAACTGATTGCTGCAAAACTCATCACCATCAAAAAAAATATTGATGACAATGTAAAGATGAATATGAATGAAACGCTTGCTGAAATATTAATTTCCAATCTCATCACTAATGCGATCAAACATAACATTGACAATGGAATTATTGAAATTACTTTAACCAATAATTATTTCTCTATTTCAAATACAGGTATACCATTACAATCTGATCCCTCAGAATTATTTGGGAGATTTAAAAAAGATACGGTGAGTTCCGAATCTTTGGGATTAGGTTTATCAATTGTAAAGGAGATCAGTGAGAGGTATGGATACGAAATCAATTACCATTATTCAGATACATTGCATACAACAAGCATTAAATTTTGATTACAACATATTGAAAACAATCTTCAACTTTGCCCCAATATCAGAACATAGATTTGTTTATTATTAATTAAAAACATAAATATGAAAAAGACATTAAGTATCATAGCAATATTGTTTGCTGTAAGCACAGCATCATTTGCTCAAAAAGAAAAAGGAGAAAAGGGAGAAAAGGAAAGCAAAGAAAAAATTACTGTTCCTGCTACAGTTAAAAGTGCACTTTCTAAAAAATATCCTGAAGCAACAAAAGTTGGCTGGGAAAAAGAAAATGGAAATTATGAAGCAAACTGGGGTGGCAAATCAGGAGAAGATAATTCAGTTCAATTTACTCCCACAGGAAACTTTATTGAAATTGTAAACGCAATTCCGGTAAGCCAATTACCAGCACCTGTTATTGTTTATGTAAAGGCACATTACAAAGGCGCAAAGATTACAGAAGCCGGTAGAGTAACAGATGCGAAGGACAAAATATCTTATGAAGCAGAAGTTAACGGGAAGGATATTATTTTTGATGAGAAAGGAAACTTTGTAAAAGCAGAGTAATTATAAATATTTTTAGATATTAGCTGTTTCAATTAATATTGGGACAGCTTTTTGTTATCAAAATGTTTTTGAATTTTTATGAGTAAAAAACGTTTTATTTTTTTTCTTGTTTTCTTCATCCCTTTTTATTCTTTTGCACAGAATAAAGATCTTGACTATTATATTTCAAATGCAGTTACTAACAGCCCATTGCTGAATGATTTTAGAAATCAATTATTATCAAACAGTATAGATAGCCAGATACTTATTGCTTCCCGCAATATCCAGATAAACGGTAATGGCAATACATTTTATGCACCCGTAAGAAATGGATATGGCTATGATGCAGCCATCACCAATGGTGGGCAGCTACAGGCTTTGGTAACTGCAACAAAAAATATCCTGCCAAAAAAATTTGCAAACCTTGGATTTATTGATCTTCAATTAACCGGAGATTCCATTCACAATGCATCAAAAATATCTGAGCAGGATCTTAAGAAAACGATCATCAACCAATACATAACTACTTATGGCGATCAACTGCAAATGGATTTTAATGCGCAGCTACTTAATTTACTAAGCAGGGAAGAAATTATTTTAAAAAGACTGACGGAAAAAAATGTTTACAGGCAGGTTGATTATTTAACTTTTTTAGTAACGTACCAACAACAGGATCTAACACGCAACCAGTTGCAGGCGCAATACAAAAATGATTACGCCACTTTAAATTATTTAGCAGGCATCATTGATACTATACCAACAAAACTTGTACCGCCCGAATTAAATGTTATAAGAACTTTTTATGCCGATAGCTCTGCTTTTTTTTCAAAATTCAGGATCGACAGTTTACGGCTTGTAAATAATAAAGCTTTGATAGGACTGGGTTACAGGCCGCATATTAATCTTTTTACAGATGCAGGGATTCAATCTACCTTTTTTGACCCGGTGTATAAAAACTTTGGATATAGCTTTGGAATTAATTTTGTTGTTCCTCTTTATGATGGCGGTCAAAGACGGTTGCAGTATTCAAAAATTTCTATTGCAGAAAGAACCAGGCAGAGAAATAAAGAATTCTTTCAAACCCAATACTACCAGCAGATAGCACAATTGCAGCAACAGCTTAATGAAATCGAATATTTATTGGTGCCGATCAATAAGCAAATAAAATATATTGAGGCACTGATAGATGCCAATGGAAAACTTTTAGAAACAGGCGATATAAAAATGACCGATTATGTTTTAGCTTTAAACAATTACATCACGGCAAAAAACCTTGTTGTTCAAAATATGGTAGCACGTTTGCAGATCATTAATCAATTAAATTATTGGCATAAATAAAGTAATCAGTTATCAGTAACAAGTAATAAGTATGAAAATATCCATAAAATATTTCTATTCGATTTTATTAATACTAATTATTTTTTCATGCAAACACAAAGAGGCAACAGCAACTGAAGAAACAAAAACAGAAACCAACACGCCTGTTACTGTTACAACCATCAGTTACGATCCTTTGGAAGAATATGTTGAGCTAAATGCCACTTCAACATTTTTACAAAAGAGTTATGTAAAATCAAACCTCACAGGTTATATAAAATCTGTTAGTGTAAAATATGCAGACCATGTAAATGCAGGCCAGGCAATGTTTACACTAAAAACAAAAGAATCGGATGCAATTGGAAATACTATTAATAAACTTGATCCAAGCTTTAGATTTTCAGGAGTGAATGTTATAAAAGCGAGCAGTGGTGGTTATGTTTCAGAACTTGATCACCAGGCAGGAGATTATGTTCAGGATGGAGAACAGCTTGCAGTGATAAGTAATGTAAACAGTTTTGTTTTTGTTATGGATGTGCCTTACGAATACAAACAATACATCACAAACAATAAAGCAGCAGAACTTACTTTACCCGATGGGACAAGGCTTTTAGGAACGGTGCAAACATCGATGCCATTTATGGATTCGCTTTCGCAAACGCAGGCTGTGGCAATTCGTGTTCATTCACCACAACAGATCCCGCAGAATTTAGTAGCAAGAGTGAAGATCGTAAAAACCAGCAAAGCCGCTGCTGCATCACTTCCTAAGGCTGCAGTACTTTCTGATGAAACACAATCTGAGTTTTGGGTTATGAAATTAATAAATGATAGCACGGCTGTAAAAGTGCCGGTAAAAAAAGGAATTGAAACAGGAGATAAAATAGAAATTGTTTCTCCTTCTTTTAATCCTTCAGAAAGATTTGTGCTCACCGGAAATTATGGATTAACAGACACTGCAAAAATTTCATTGCCGCAGGCAAAAGAAAAAACTGATACACTCAAAGAGAAATAATTGTATGAGCCAAACAATATAATACAAGTGAATTGTAAAAAAATAACGTAAAGATGCAAAGAAAAATAAGGCGCAAAAAAAATAATTTGTTCTCTGCGCCCTTGCTCCATTGTTTCTTTGCGTGAAATAAAAAATAATAATTGAACAACTTTTTTATCTCTCATAAAAATCCGCTTGCCGTTCTTTTGGTGATGATATTAATGGGCGGATTTTTTGCCTACAGCAAATTACAAACATCACTTTTTCCTGAAATAACTTTTCCTAAAATAAAAATTATTGCTGACGCAGGTTTACAGCCTGTTGATAAGATGATGGTGACCATCACCAAACCTTTGGAAGGAGCTATAAAACAAATTCCCAACCTCATTGACATCCGCAGCACAACAAGCCGGGGCAGTTGCGAAATTTCTGCATACATTGATTGGAGTGCCGACGTAGACCTAAGCCAGCAGCAGATTGAAGCAAGAATTTCAGAGATAAGAAACACATTGCCGGCTGATGTAAATATCACTGTAGAGAAAATGAATCCATCCATTTTGCCGGTGATGGGTTACTCTCTTGAATCGCATAATTTATCGCCGATTGAATTAAAACAACTGGCGCTGTATACCGTAAAGCCTTTCCTGTCGCAGGTTGAAGGTGTTTCAGAAGTTAGGATTATTGGCGGCAAACAAAAAGAATATTGGCTGCAGCTTGATGTGCAAAAAATGAGTTCACTTTCGTTAACACCGGATGCAATTACCAATGCATTAAATCAAACCAACTTTGTAAAATCAAATGGATACCTCGCAGATTACAAACATTTATATCTAACCGTTACTGATGCAACCGTGCATGATGTTGCAGAGTTGAAGGCTCTTGTTATAAGTAATACATCTAAAAGAGTTATTCAATTACAGGACATAGCAAACATTGAAGTAAAAGAAGGCGTTGAGTTCACAAAAATAAATGCCAATGGAAAAGAAGGATTGCTGATCGCTGTTGTAAAACAACCCAATGCAAATCTTATTGATCTTTCAACTAAAATGAAAGAGAAGGTAGAGGGCATTAAAGCAATTCTTCCGAATGGAGTTACTATCAAACCATATTATGTTCAGGCAGATTTTGTAAACGAATCAGTAAAAAGTGTTACAGACAGTTTATGGATCGGATTAGTGCTGGCAATAATTGTTGCTATAATTTTTCTGCGTTCACTAAAAGCAAGCGCTACCATACTTATCACCATCCCTGTTACGCTTGGGCTTACTATAATTGTTATGTATGCCGTTGGTTATACTTTAAACATAATGACGCTCGGCGCTATTGCTGCAGCCATAGGTTTAATAATAGATGATGCAATTGTGGTGGTGGAACAGATACATCGAACGCATGAAGAGCATCCTGATGAGCAATACCCGGGCATCGCTCAGAAAGCCATTGATTATTTATTTCCTGCGATGGTAGGTTCATCCATCAGCACCATTGTGATCTTCATTCCTTTCCTGATGATGAGCGGTGTTGCAGGCGCCTACTTTAAAGTAATGACCAACACGATGATCATTACTTTGGTTTGCTCATTCTTTGTTACTTGGATCGGTTTGCCTGTTGTGTATTTATTGCTGTCAAGAAAAAAAACAAAAGAGAAATTAAAAGAAAGGAAAGCCGAAGCGCATGCAGTAAAAAAACAGAAATGGGTTTCGTATTTTATTTTTCGGCCATGGTTAAGCTTTATAATTATAGGTGCGTTGATAGCCATCATAATTATTGTTCTTCCCAATTTACAAACAGGATTTTTACCGGAGATGGATGAAGGGAGTATTGTGCTTGATTATAGTTCACCCGCCGGCACCAATCTTGAAGAAACAGATAGAGAATTGCGTGAAGTAGAAAAAATAATTGTCACCATTCCTGAAGTGGAAGCATACTCACGACGCACAGGAACACAGATGGGATTTTTTATTACCGAACCCAACCGCGGTGATTATCTTATCCAATTAAAAACTAAAAGAAAAAAAACAACCGAACAGGTAATTGAAGATATCCGCAAAAGGATTGAAAACACACAACCTGCGCTGCGCATAGATTTCGGGCAGGTTATCAATGATATGCTGGGAGACCTGATGACATCTGTTCAGCCCATTGAAATAAAAATTTTTGGTGAGGATAAAAAACAACTGGAGATGCTCTCGAAACAAATTGCAGACATCGTTGAAAAAACCAAGGGCACTGCCGATGTTTTTGATGGCATTGTAATTACAGGGCCATCAATAAGTATACAACCTGATTATACAAAGCAGGCGCAGTTTGGGATCACGTCTTCTAATTTTCAATACCAGGTACAAACTTCTCTGGAAGGAAATGTGGTAGGAAATATTTTTGAAAAGGAGCAGGTATCGCCCATAAGAATTGTTTATCCCAACAGCAGAAAATTAAGTATTGATAACATAAACACGTTACAGGTATTTTTGCCAAATGGAAAACTAAAACCCATCAGCGAACTGGCAACTATAAAAATAAATGAAGGAGATGCAGAAATAGAAAGAGAGAATCTACAATCCATGGGTGTAGTGTCTGCAAGGCTTGAAAGCCGCGACCTTGGCAGTGTTATGAAAGATATTCAAAAAGCAATTGGCGCTAATATTTCTTTGCCACCGGGCTACCATATCGAGTATGGCGGCTCGTATGCTGAGCAGCAAAAGTCTTTTAAAGAATTATTAATGATATTGATCACATCAAGTTTATTGGTTTTTTCTGTCATCCTTTTTTTATACAAACAAATTAGAGTTGCGTTTTTAATTCTTGGTATTGCGATGCTTGGTATTGCAGGAAGTTATCTTGCTTTATTCATTACCAACACTCCATTAAATGTGGGAAGTTATACAGGACTGATAATGATCGTCGGAATAATTGGTGAGAATTCCATCTTTACTTTTTTACAATTTAAAGAATCGTTGCTTACACAATCGGTTGATGATTCAATTGTGTATTCTATATCAACAAGATTACGTCCGAAACTTATGACAGCACT
>DATCOF010000116.1:0-11430 GCA_036564845.1 Chitinophagaceae bacterium
CTTCCTTTATCTTTGCCTCTTATGACCTCAGCATTTTTTACTTATAATAAATCAAAAGTTATTCAGGCTTTGCGGTATCATTTTATAACCCGCAGAGAAATAAAAACAATGATAATTCTTGTAAATATTTTTGCCATTTTATCAGCAGGACTTTTCTTTTATAAAAAAATATCTCCATTGGCATTTTTAGTTGCCTCTGTTTTATGGTTTACTTTGATGATTGCTTTTTGGTTCATACTTCCGTATTCGATATTTAAAAAAGCCGCAACATTTAAAGATGGATTTAAAGTAAGTTTAGAAGATCAGCATTTGTTCCTGGAAAATGACAGGGGCAGTAAAAGCTGGCCGTGGACAGTCTTTAGCAGCCTTATTGAAAGTCCGCATTTCTTTCACCTGTATTTTGACAGCCGCTCATTTTTTCTTATTCCCAAAGATGCTTTTGGTGATGAAGTGCAAGCTGCAAGAAATTTTTTGGCAAATAAAATTATGAAGAAGGGTTAATCTCTTAGCGCAGTTTTTTTTCCATCACATAATGGGGGATAGTTATTTCTTCAAACTCCTTACCGGCAACTTTATAACCAATTTTTTCATAAAAGCCGGTAGCAGTTTTTCGGGCATGCATTATTACTTTATGGTAGCCTGCATCTCTTGCAACATTCTCTGCATAGTTCATCATTGCTGCACCAATACCTTTACCCTGTAAATTATTTTGTACAGCCATTTGCCTTAGGCGCACACATTTGTTATCAACTTTAGTAAGCAGGCAACAACCCAGTATTTTATCTTCTTCAAATGCAGCGATTAAAATGTCATCCGTTTCCCTGGTTAATTCTTCGGGATCAAATGAAAGTCCTAATGGCTTGCGCAGAATTTCATTTCTAAGCTCAACCATTTGCTGGTATTCCGTAGTTCCGTGATCTATTTGTTTAATCGGCATATGGTTCTAATTACGATTGTTATTTGATAGGGAAAATAAATATACAATTTTTATTGAATTATTAGCTTATAGGTATTGCAGGGCATAACCGATGAATAGTTTTACATAAACAAAAAAGCAGCTGTTAAAGCTGCTTTGCAAAAGTATTTAATTTTTTTATTTCTTTTTAACAGTTGAAAGAAAATGCTCCAACGCAGATACCATACTTGGCATTTTAGGTTGAGGCGCTTTTATATCAAGTGTTAATCCTGCAGCAGATGCAGCCTTAAAAGTATTATCACCAAAGGCCCCGATCCTTGTTCCGTTCTGTTTAAATTTTGGAAAATTTTCTACAAAACTTTTCACTCCTCCGGGAGTAAAAAAACAAATAATATCATAACTATTTTTTTTGAAGATCTCTTTTACATCATTGCTGATGATGCTGTATAATACAGGGGTGGCATATTCGCACTCATTTGCTTTTAGCCAGTTGGTTATTTCGCTGTCAAATGATTGCGAGCAGGGATATAAAAAACTTTCCTGTTCTTTATACTTGTTAATAACGTCAAATAAACTTTTATTGGTACCGTCGGCGCCATAAAAAACTTTACGTTTTCTATATAAAATAAACTTTTGCAGGTATAAGGCCACCGCTTCTGTTATACAAAAATATTTAGTGTGCTGCGAAACGGTGATCTTCATTTCTTCGCAGGTTCTAAAAAAATGGTCAATTGCATTGCGGCTGGTAAAGATCACGGCTGAATAAGCGGGGATGTCAATTTTTTGTTTGCGAAATTCTTTTGCAGGAATTCCCTCAACCCTGATGAATGGTTGAAACTCAAGGTTTACTTTGTACTTCCTGGCCATCTCAAAATAGGGAGACTTTTCATTTTCTGGCCGGGCCTGAGTAATAAGTATATTTTGCATGTGTTTTACAGACTTAAGGGCTTGAGTCGCAGTGTATTTAACCATGTGTATAATTCATACGGGTGTGCAAATGTACGTATTTTTTGTAGAGAATCATCTATTTAGCTTTACAAAATATTAAGTAAAATGGTTTTATAAATTACATTAATACCCGTATCACTAATTTATAAATTACCAGGATCGGTAGCACTTCCATACCAATTATGTAGAGTAAAAAGTGGAAGCCGTTAATTTTTAATTGGTTTTGTAGCAATCCATACGATCGTAAATAGCGAAGTAAAAAAAGTATGCCTATCACAAAGAAAGAGGATGCCATTACAAAGATCAACCAATTTGCAGGTGCAAAAGCTAATAGGATAATAAATGGAAAAAGAATTATCCCAAGTATTTTATTAATTAAAAATATTATAAAGATGTATTGATCAATGGCTGTTCCCATACCCGATATCCATCCAATAATTTTTAAAGCCAAAAATTTACCGAAATATATTATTCCAACTGATAAAACGGATAGCCCTAATAAAAAATAATTGTTGCTTTGTTTGCCAGGGTAATATTGATTTAGAAGAAGCCATGCATACAACCCTGCGCTGATAACAAAAAAGGAATTGAATATAAGCGACGGAAGTGTGGCTTGTGCTAAAAGATCAGTAAGTTGGTTTTGCCGGAGAGAAGTATTAAAAAAAACTCTAAAAATATTGTTGAAATATTTGGTATAGAGAACTTTAAAAACAGCCAGTAGTAAAATAGCTATTCCCAAAATATAAAATAAAAATTCTTTGCCGGTCTTGGTCTTTTCTTTTGATGCAAAAGAAATGGGTGTTGTTGAAATGTTTAAATACTTATTCTTTTTTAAAAGATCATCCAGAGTGGTTGGTTGAATGTTAATTGCAGCGATCGAATCATGTAATTGTAATGAATCAGGCTTTATTATTGTGCTGTCATTTTTTATTTGTGCAGCACAATCTCTTCCAAAAAATATAAAAACAAGAACGATAAAAAATGTTTGTATTCTGTAAGCTTTCATTCTGTCAAAAATAATTTATATACCCAAAATGTATTTTGGAAGCTTCGCGAAGGTCAAATTTTACATCGTTTCTTTTACCGATTGCATAGCTAACATTTAATATCCCAAACTTTGTTTCAACACTTAATCCTAAACCAGCCGATAAAAAATTATTGGTAAAATTAGTTATTTGAAAATGAGTTTTGGTAAGGCCTATATCAGTAAACGTAAACAGGTAAGAATTAATTCCTGTAAGATACCTGTATTCAGCAGTGAACACAGCATATTGCGATGCATAAATACTTTCCTCATCAAAACCTCTCAATAATTTGCTGCCGCCAATTTGAAATAATTCATTCCTGAAAATATCCTGGCTTTGAAAAACACCCCCATTGATCTCTGTTTTTAAAGTACTTTTTTTGCCTGCGGGAAAGTAATGTGCAGCATTAAATTGTATGCGAAACTGATAGGTGTTTAATTTAAAAGAATCATAGAGAGAACTGAATTGAAACGAAGGATCAGCGGGGTTCTTCAGGTTTGCGATCTCATTGTTCTTAGTGATCTTTTTTAAACCAGCAGTTGTTGTAATTTTTAATTCATTTCCATTTCTAGGATTGTACAGGTAGTTTGTATTTATCCATTGATAATTTATTCCAAGGCTGTTTGCTGTAACATCAATATTTGCCGGAAGCCTTTTTGTTATTTTGATCTGGTTGGTATCAAATCCGCCGGACAATAAATAGGTTCTCTGATTTTGTAAAAATATTTTTCCTGATTGATTGGCTGATAGAACATACAGTAAACCGGCCTGCGCATTTAATTGTAGATAAGAGGAATCTCTTTTTAGCAGATCAAAAGTAAGATCGATACCAAATGGCGAATTAAAAATATAAGGATGCTGGTAACCGAGGTTTAATCTTGGAGATTGCTTTTGCAGTTGCTGCCAGTTAAGCAAAATACTTTCGCCGGCGCCCAGGGCATTTTGTAAATTAAGATTTACATCGGCTGTTACCTGTAGTTTTCCCGTTTGAGAATTACCAGGTAAAAATCCTATTAAAAAATTTACCTGGCTGCTGCGTTTTTGTTGCAGGTATAAATTTAAAACAGAGCCCGAGCCAAGCATGTTCAGATCCCAGTGTTGTTGCTCCTGCAGGTACGGAAGTTCCAAAAGTTTTTTGCTTATATTTTGTAATTTATTTTTATCGTACAGGCTCCCTTTTTCAATATCAAGATATCGTTGCAGAAAAATATTTTTAATTTTTACTTTACCATACACACGGATGCTGTCAATATGGTAAAGCGGACCTTTATCAATTTTAAGTTGTGCTTTTATTTTATCTTCTTCAATTTTTATACTATCCAGTTTTATGGCGGCAAAAGGATAACCATTTGTTTCATAGTGTTCTAAAATTTTTTGTTGATGACTTTGTAATTGACCAAAATCTATCCTGTTATTGTTAAACATTTTTTCGCTCCAGCCAGTCTCATTTAGCAATTTTTTATCTATGCTGTCAGTATTTATTTCAAACCACTTATACTGTTCTCCTAAATATAAATTGATGTGGGTTGATGTGGAATCATAAAAGACTGAGTCGATGGATGCCGCCGGATATCCTTTGGCAGCAAGTATTTCAGGGATCTTAAAGATATAGTTTGTACATAGTTGCCTGTTTAAAAATGTAGTTTGCAGGTTTAGGGATTGTATTCTGTTTAACGTACTGCTTTGTGATAAGGAACTATCTTTGTCTGCCAAATGTATTATCAGGTGATAATTATTTTGAGTAAAAGCATCTGTGCTAATTAAGCAACAGGATGAGATGAATAAAAAAAAATAACACAAATATTTTCTTTGGGAGGCTTTCATTAATCTTCAAATCTAAATTATAATCCCGATAGCTATCGGTAGTTAAATCTAAAAATTTTGTCCGGCATTTATTTTCATATTCCTTTTTGCAAACAGGCTTGTCATTATTGCAATTTTCATTTTTCCACTTCATTAAAACAAAGGGGCGAAATGATAGATGCTTTAATTAAAGAGTTATCACTTTCTCCTTCAAAAGAAATAATAACAACTGTTTATTTTGGCGGTGGAACTCCAAGTTTATTAACGGTAAATGAATTAAAGAAATTGTTGGATGCGGCTCATCAATATTTTGATATTGCGAAGGATGCGGAAATTACTTTAGAAGCAAATCCGGATGATATTAATGCAGCAAAATTAGCAGAATGGAAATCAGTTGGTATAAACCGTTTCAGCATAGGTATTCAATCTTTTAATCAGCAGGATCTTGAATGGATGAATCGTGCGCACAATGCAGAACGGGCTTTGCATTGCATCAAATTGGTTAAGAGCGCAGGCTTTCAAAATTATTCTGTTGATCTTATTTATGGCACTCCAACATTATCGGATGCGGATTGGAAAAAAAATGTTCAGACAATAATTGATCTTAATGTTTCTCACATTTCCTGTTACGCATTAACGATAGAGCCGAAAACTGCTTTGCAAAAAATGATCACATTAAAGAAGAAAGAAGACGTGGATCCTGAAAAGCAGGCATCGCAATTTTTGTTATTAATGGATTGGCTGAAAAGGGCAGGTTATGAGCATTATGAGATCTCCAATTTTGCAAAGCCCGGTTACAGAAGTAAACATAACAGCAGTTACTGGCAGGGTAAAACATATATTGGTATTGGTCCTTCGGCACATTCGTTTGATGGCGCTTCAAGAAAATGGAATATAAGTAATAACGCACTCTATATTCAATCTCTGCAAAAAAATATTATTCCTTACGAAGAAGAAAAACTTTCTGAGATACAAAAACTGAATGAATATATTATGATATCGCTGCGAACAATTGAAGGTGTTGATCTTGATTATGTAGAAAAAATATTTGGAAAAGAAAAAAGAGAAAAACTTTTGAAAGAAGGCAATAAGTATTTAGAAAACTACAAACTACAAAGCACAAACCACAAACTTGTACTAACTAACGAAGGAAGACTTTTTGCTGATGGAATTGCAGCAGATCTTTTTTTTGAAGAAACATTTATTTCTTCTTCTTTGTAAAGAGTTGAATGATCACAATTACTAACACAAATGCAACAAGGCCAGGAAACAGGAAATAAAAAACCATTAGTGTCTCAGCGTTTTTGACTTAATAGATTTAGCAATCTGCACTATTATAAGAATTGCAAGTGAAATTAGGATGGTTGCTGGTCCATAAATATCGTATGAAACTGGCATCATTTACATAAAGGTACTTGAGGCTGGCGGGTTATACAAGTGTTTCTTCAATTTTAGCAAAACCTTCTGCGGCCGGCATGTTATCCCATAAAATTTTATAAACCGTTTCAGCAATTGGCATATCTGCCTGTATACCTTCGTTAATTATTTTCATACACTTACTTGCATTATAACCTTCGGCAACCATATTCATTTCAAGCTTTGCCGCTTTTACTGAATAGCCTTTGCCGATCATATTTCCAAAAGTTCTGTTGCGGCTGTAAAGTGAATAGCAGGTTACTAAAAGATCGCCTAAATAAACTGACGCAGCATAATTAATATGATGATTGGTTACCTCTTCCTTATTGCCAGTTGCGGGTTTGCGGTCATCTGAAATATGGCCAACATCAATATTGTTTATTCCGGATTTTCTTAAAAACCCCGCCATTTCATCAGCGCTGTTGGCAATTAGAACACTTAAAAAATTATCACCATAATCAAGACCATGAGCAATTCCGGCACCAAGGGCATAAATGTTTTTTAAGACAGCAGCAAACTGTACTCCATTAATATCCCTGTTAATAATTGTATTTAGATAATCTGTTTTAAAATTAGATGCAATATTGGCGGTTGTTTTTTCATCAATACCTGAAAAAGTGAGGTAAGATAATTTTTCTGAAGCAACTTCTTCTGCATGGCAAGGGCCCAGCACTGCAAAATAATTTTCAAGCTTAACATTAAACTGCTGCTTTAAATAATCGTTAAGCAACAAATTTTGGTCAGGCAATATTCCTTTGATAGCAGAGATAATTTTTTTCCCTTTAAAAATATTTTTATCAAGTTTATTTAAAGTATCTGCCGCATACGCTGAGGGAACTGCGATAATAATACAATCAGAATTTTTAATTACTTCAGATGCATTTGTTGTTGGCTGAAGTAAAGTTGTATCAAAAAAAACACTGCTTAAATATTGAGGATTGTGGTGGCGGGCTAATAAATGTTTGAGGGTTTCTTCACTTCGTATCCACCAGTTAATTTTATTTTTATTGTCAGTGAGAATTTTAGCCAACGCTGTTCCCCAACTTCCGCTGCCAATTATGCCAAATTTTGTCTGAACCATGATTTATGGGATTAATTGGATTTTGATTTTTAAATTACCTCAAAGTTTTCAAAATCATATCGCACATTTTACATCGCACATTTTACATCAAACATTTTACATCGCACATTTTACATCAAACATCTCACATCGGCTTAAGCTCGATACCTAATTTTTCAACTGCTATCTGTGCAGCAACCTGGCTCGCATCTTTTTTATTATAAGCCTTTGCCTGCGCTATCAATTCGCCATCTACCATTGCGCCAATGGTAAATAATCTTCTTCCATTTTCTATTTTTTCTTCAAGGGTTTCAAACTCCAGCACTTTTCCATTCTTATTTGCCCAGCCATATAATTTATTTTTCTGGTTGATATCAAGATTCTCCAGATCATCCATATAAAGATGCGGATTGATGATATGTTTGGTAACCCATTTCTGTGTTTTTTTATATCCTTTGTCAAGATAAACCGCACCTACAACGGCTTCCAGGGTGTTACCAAATATCTGTGATATCTTGAGTGAGCTGTCAAATTTATTGTAGAAGGTTATTTTTTTTAACCCCATTTTTAAAGCAATATCATTTAATTGATTCCTGTTAACCATCTTGCTTCTCATCTCAGTTAAAAAACCTTCATCCTTGTATGGATAACGCATAAAAAGATAATGACCTACAAGAGAACTAAGTACAGCATCTCCTAAAAATTCAAGACGTTCATTATTTTCATCAGTGCCTTCTCTTATAGACCGGTGGCTTAATGCAGTTTTGTATAAACTTAAATTCTCAGGGATAAAACCGAGCACATTGTGCAGTTGTTTCTTAAACTCTTTATCAGACTTACTATCAAGAAAATTTTTCAGGAACTGCACAAAAAATATTTATTACCCGAAAGTAATATTATTAAATCAAAAATAAATAAGAATGAAATTATCAGGCTCTGTACTTCTTTATTATAACAGATGCATTGTGCCCGCCGAAACCGAATGTATTACTTAATGCAGCATTTACAACACGATGTTGTGCTTTAATAAAAGTGAAATTTAATTTGGGATCCAGATCAGGATCGTCAGTAAAATGATTTATAGTTGGAGGAATAATATCTTTTGTTACCGCTAAAATACAAGCCAGCACTTCCACAACGCCAGCGGCACCAAGACAATGGCCTGTCATAGATTTAGTAGAACTGATATTTAAGTTGTAGGCATTTTCGCCAAACACACTTAAGATCGCTTTTGTTTCTGCAATATCCCCAAGCGGTGTTGATGTGCCATGAACATTGATGTAATCAATATCTTCCGGCTTCATTCCGGCATCTTTAAGTGCGACTGTCATTACATTTTTTGCACCCAGGCCTTCAGGATGTGGGGCTGTGATATGATGTGCATCAGCAGTAGCTCCGCCGCCTGCAATCTCGCAATAAATTTTTGCTCCTCTTGCCAAAGCATGTTCTAATTCTTCAAGAACTACAATGCCGGATCCTTCACCCATTACAAATCCATCCCTGTCTTTATCAAAAGGCCGCGATGCAGTTTTGGGATCATCATTTCTTTCGCTCAATGCTTTCATTGCATTAAATCCACCAACGCCTGCTTCTCTTATTACAGCTTCGCTGCCGCCGGTAATAACTATATCTGCTCTTCCTAAACGAATGTTATCAAAAGCTTCAATGATAGCATTGGTACTGGAAGCGCATGCGCTTACTACAGCATAGTTTGGACCTCTGAAACCATGGCGCATTGATATTTGTCCTGCAGCAATATCAAGGATCATTTTGGGAATAAAGAAAGGATTGAAACGTGGAGTACCATCACCGCGGGCAAATTCCATTACATCATCCTGGAAAGTAATTAAGCCTCCGATGCCACTGGCAAAAATTACTCCCACCCTGTCTACATTTACATTGTCCCTTGAAATGCCGGCATCCTTTACTGCCTCATCGCTGGCTATTAATGCAAACTGGGTAAAGCGATCAATTTTACGGGCTTCCTTTCTTTCTAAATAATTGGTGGGTTCAAAACCTTTTACTTCGCAGGCAAACTTTGTTTTAAATTTTGTGGTATCAAATTGTGTAATGTTATCAGCACCTGACACACCATTTGTCAATCCATCCCAATATTCAGGAACAGATTTACCCAATGGGGTTATAGCACCCAATCCGGTTACAACAACTCGTTTTAATTCCATAAAAGGTTACCAGCAATAATTATAAAAGATAATTACTTAGCGTGTTCTTCTAAGTATGTTACAGCCTGTCCAACAGTAGTAATGGTTTCAGCCTGTTCATCAGGAATAGAAATATTGAATTCCTTTTCAAATTCCATAATTAATTCTACGGTGTCCAAACTATCGGCACCTAAATCGTTAGTGAAAGAAGCTTCGGGTGTAACCTCTGCTTCGTCAACACCTAATTTGTCAACAATAATTTTTTTAACTCTTGACGCTATGTCTGACATGATAGTAAAGTTTAGTTTTAAACGGCTACAAAAATATACTTTTTGTGATAAAAAAAAATAATAAGTAAGAACTTCTGTTTTAGCCGAAAATGAGAATCATTTGGCATCTTTGCTCTCCAAAAAATGTGATGCCAAAATTTACGAACAAACTTGCTGATGAATCAAGCCCATATCTTTTACAACATGCGCACAATCCTGTAAACTGGTATCCTTGGGGTGATGAAGCATTACTAAAAGCAAGAGAAGAAGATAAACCAATCCTTGTAAGCATAGGTTATTCAGCCTGCCATTGGTGTCATGTGATGGAGCATGAAAGTTTTGAAGATGAAGAAACGGCAATGCTGATGAATGAAAATTTTATCAATATAAAAATTGACAGGGAAGAGCGGCCTGACCTTGATCATATTTATATGGATGCTGTGCAGGCTATCAGCGGCAGCGGAGGCTGGCCATTAAATGTTTTTCTTACGCCGGATAAAAAGCCATTTTATGGAGGCACTTACTTTCCCCCTCAAAGGGCTCATAACAGGGCTTCGTGGACGGAAGTTTTACAAGGTGTTTCTAAATTATTTACAGAAAAAAGACAGGAGACAGAAGCACAGGCGGATGAACTTACACAACACATTGGCCGCTCGGATGTAACTGCTTCAATAAAAAATTTCTCATTAGATATACAAGGGGAAGACATTTTTACAAAAGCTCAATGTGATGAAATTTTTGAAAATATAATAAAACAGGCTGATAAAAAATGGGGCGGTTTTGGAAATGCTCCAAAGTTTCCGCAAACTTTTACAATTAACTACCTGCTACGTTATTATCATTATACAAAAAATGAGGACGCATTAAAACAGGCCTGCCTTAGTCTTGATAAAATGATACAGGGTGGGATTTATGATCAACCAGGAGGAGGGTTTGCAAGGTATTCAACCGATGCTGAATGGCTGGCTCCTCACTTTGAAAAAATGTTGTATGATAATGCACTTTTGATCCGCACATTGTGCGATGCTTACCAGGTGACAAAAAATATTTCTTATAAAAAAACAATAGCGCAAACTATTGATTTTATTGAGAGAGAATTGATGCATGAGGGCGGCGGATTTTATTCAGCGCTTGATGCAGATAGCGAAGGCGTGGAAGGAAAATTTTATGTTTGGAGTTATGATGAAGTAAATGAAATTCTTGGAGACGATGCAAAACTATTTTGTGAATATTATAATGTTACACCAAATGGTAATTGGGAACATACAAATATTTTACGGGTACTTACATCGTTACATGATTTTGCGATGCAAAAAGACTTAGATGAACAAAAACTTGAAGAGCAATTAAATATTTCTTCTCAAAAACTTTTAAAAGAAAGAAGCAAAAGAATTCGCCCGCAAACGGATGATAAAATATTACTGGGATGGAACGCTTTAATGATAACAGCCTTATGTAAAGCAGCCGCAGCATTAGGTATTAGCCAGTATAAAGAAATGGCTATCACTAATTTTAATTTTTTATTTTCCCGCTTTAAAGTGGGTGATAATGATTTTGAATTTTATCATACCTATAAAAATAAAGTTGCAAAATACCCTGCCTTTTTAGATGATTATGCATGTTTGACAGAGGCCTGTATTTCGCTACAGGAGATAACATCGGATAATATATATATAGAGCATGCCCGTTCGCTAACAGAGTATGTTCTGGAAAATTTTACTTCTACCGAAGAGGATTTTTTTTATTACTCAGGCAAAAAACAAAATGATGTTATTGTAAGAAAAAAAGAAATTTATGATGGCGCTGTGCCTTCCGGAAATTCTGTTATGGC
>DATCOF010000117.1:0-29808 GCA_036564845.1 Chitinophagaceae bacterium
CAGATGTTGTGTAGCAGTAATACTGTTTGCTGTGAGATAAGCCTGTACATTGGCTATTTCACCTGCAGGTGCTACAACGCCGGAGTCATTATAATTACATGATGTGTCATTTTTTGCACAAGAAAGAAATACAGCAGAAAAAGCAATAAAACCAAAAAGGATGTTTCTCATCATATAAAATTGTTTCGCAAAATAAGAGATTAAAAATTACAAAAGAGTTGGCTAAGTTTTACTTTGCTTAAACTTTAACTCTTTATATCGTTGCTCATTTTCTTCCCACTTAAACTTCATGCGAAAGAGCGCAAAAAAAACTGCGATACCTAAAACAGTAATTAAAATTATTGTGATCTGTGAGTCCGAAATAAATGTCATCTGTTTATACCAGTCATGAAATATCACGCTTATTAAAACAGGCAGTGCAAACACAAGCCCAACGGGCAATCCAACTGCAAGCTGATAAAATATTTTCTTTTGTTTGCCTCTGTTGGCTTCCCAATAATTTATAAAAAGTTGTTCCTGGTCGGTGATCATTTTGCAAAAATACATTCATTTTTATTAGTCAATAGTCATAAAGTCATTATGTTTTTTAGATTTACTTATTAACTATTGATCATTGCCTATTTACTTAATGACTTATATGGAATATTGTGTTTTTGCCAATTGAGCAATATTGGGTAGGTTTGTCGACCTTAAATATTTTAATGTGAAAATTGAACAGGTTCTAGTACAGCAACTATATAGCAACAAAAAAATTTCATTACAAGGCATTGGTATTTTTAGTTTGGATAGTTCTGTTTCATTACCTGCAGATTCTGAAAAAGGGATAGTAATTCCTATGCATGCAATTGTCTTTGAATACAATCCTAAAGTTGGCGAAGATGAAGCGTTAATTAATGCAATTGTAAAACATACAAAGAAAATATACCCGCTTGCATCAGCTGATCTTGATTCTTTCCTGATGCTTGGCAGGCAATTTTTAAATATTGGTAAACCCTTTATCATAGAAGGTTTGGGCACATTAGATAAAGCACAAACAGGAGAATTGGTTTTTATCCCAGGGCAATTTATTACACCGCGGATTGAAGCGCCTAAAGCATTAAAAGAAAATGAAACTGAAGAAAAATCAGGTTTGTTTCCTGACTATAATTCCGAAGTAAAAAGCAGCAGCACAAAAATTATATTGATAATAATAGGTATTTTAATATTAGGTTTAGCTGGATGGGCCGTGTATCATTTCCTTAATAAAAAAACTGACCAGGATGTGATTAATGAAACCCAGCTGGTACAAAAAAACACTACGGATTCTGTTGTGGCAAAAAAGGATTCAGTAGTAACACTACCTGCAGTAAAAAATGATGGCTATACTTTTAAGATCGTGTTTAAAGAAACAATTGATAAAGATGAAGCCCAAAAAACATTTAATAAATATAAACAGTATGGTCATAAAGTAATTATGTATACCGATGACTCTGTTAGGTACAAAGTAGCAGAACCTTTTACACTTCCACTATCCGATACAAGCCATATAAAAGATTCTTTAAACAAATATTTCTATCTTGGTAAAGCGCATGTAGAAATTAAATAATTAAAATATTTTTCTTTCGCAGACGCTAAACGATATATAAATAAAAAACCCTCTGTAATAAGAGGGTTTTTTATTTATATCAATCATCATATTAATATCCCATATCACCCATTCCGCCACCACCCATTGGAGGATGACCATTGCCATCATCTTTCTTAGGCTTGTCAGAAATTACACATTCGGTGGTTAACAACATACCTGCAATTGATGCTGCATTTTCAAGCGCAATTCTTGCAACTTTTGTTGGATCAATAACACCGGCTGCAAAAAGATTTTCATACACCTCTGTGCGTGCATTAAAACCAAAATCAGCTTTGCCTTCTTTTATCTTTTGCACAACAATGCTGCCTTCAATACCGCTGTTAACAACGATCTGGCGCAATGGTTCTTCAACTGCTCTTCTTACAATTTGAACACCGGTAGTTTCATCATCATTCTCGCCTTTAAAATTATCAAGGCTTTCAATAGCACGGATGTAAGCAACACCACCGCCGGGTACTATCCCTTCTTCAACAGCAGCTCTTGTTGCATGTAATGCATCATCAACCCTGTCTTTCTTTTCTTTCATTTCCATTTCAGTAGCAGCACCAATATATAATACAGCAACACCGCCGCTTAATTTGGCTAAACGCTCCTGTAATTTTTCTTTATCGTAATCAGATGTTGTTGTTTCAATCTGCGCTTTTATTTGATTTACTCTTGCAGTAATATCTTTCTTTTCACCTTTGCCACCAACAACTGTTGTATTGTCTTTATCAATAGTTACTGAAGATGCTTCACCCAAATAAGTAAGATCAGCATTCTCTAATTTGTAACCTTGCTCTTCGCTGATAACAGTTCCTTTTGTAAGAACTGCGATATCCTGAAGCATTTCCTTTCTCCTGTCACCAAAGCCGGGAGCCTTTACAGCAGCCACTTTCAGCGTGCCACGTAATTTATTTACAACTAATGTTGCCAATGCTTCTCCATCAAGATCTTCAGCAATGATCAATAACGGGCGACCGCTTTGAGCAACTTTCTCAAGAATATGAAGAATATCTTTCATTGAAGAGATCTTCTTATCATAAATTAATATGTAAGGATTTTCTAACTCAACTTCCATTTTTTCGCTGTTGGTTACAAAGTATGGAGAGATATAACCCCTGTCAAATTGCATACCTTCTACAACTTCAACTGTAGTATCAGTACCTTTTGCTTCTTCAACAGTTATCACACCTTCTTTACCAACTTTTGCCATAGCTTCTGCAATCAATTTTCCGATTGTAGCATCGTTGTTAGCGGAGATAGAAGCAACCTGCTCTATCTTTTTATTATTATCACCAACAGCCTGTGATTGTTTTTTTAAATGAGCAACAATAGCAGTAACAGCTTTATCAATACCACGTTTTAGATCCATCGGGTTTGCACCTGCTGCAACATTTTTTAAACCTTCGCTTATTATTGATTGGGCAAGAACGGTTGCAGTAGTTGTACCATCACCTGCAATGTCTGCGGTTTTGCTGGCAACTTCTTTTACCATTTGCGCACCGATGTTTTCTATCGGGTCTTCCAGTTCAATTTCTTTTGCAACAGTAACACCATCCTTGGTTACACCGGGTGCACCAAATTTTTTCTCAATAACCACATTGCGGCCTTTTGGCCCAAGCGTTACTTTAACAGCATTTGCAAGTGTATCAACACCCCTCTTCATTTTATTGCGGGCATCAATATCAAAGAATATTTGTTTTGACATAATTTTTTTTGATTAAAATCCCGAAGTATCGGGACAGGTTTAAAAAAATGATTATTTGATTTTCATTAAAATATCTGAGGCTCTCATGATAAGGTAATCTTCACCATCAAGACTTATTTCAGTTCCGCCATATTTACCATACATAACGGTATCGCCTGCCTTTATTTGCAATGGAATAAGATTGCCCGTGTGCTCAGCATACTTTCCTTTTCCAACTGCTATAACCGTTCCTTTTTGAGGTTTTTCTTTTGCAGTATCGGGGATAATTATACCTCCGGCAGTTTTTTCTTCAGCTGCATTAGGTTTTACAAGAACCCTGTCATCAAAGAGCTCAAAATTTTCTTTAGCCATAATTTAAATTTTAATTTTTTTATTGGGTTGCAAATGTACCACGAATTTTTGTACCAAAGAGACTTATTCAGATTAGATGACAGGTAAATGCTTGAGTTGTCAGTTGACAGTTGTTAGTATGCGACAATTTTGCATTTTTATCTGAACCATGATTTGGGTGGATTAAAAGATGAAAATGAAAGATGAAAAATATAAAAAAGAAAGATGAACTTCTCTGTGCAAAAATCTATTTAATCAATTAATCCACCCAAATCATGGTTCAGTAAGCTAAACAATGCACCTTTGCAGAAATTTTAAAATTAATATCAATCAAGTTTCATAAGAATGATAAGCAGAAGGAATATCAGGGTAAAGGTTATGCAAACACTTTATTCTATTGAATCAATGAATAATGAAACTAAGCCAGGTGAGCCAATAAGAATTTTAGAAAAAAATCTGGAGCATTCGCGGCAGTTGTTTACTTACCTCGTTTATTTTATTACAGAGGTTGCCCGCTATGCTGAAGTAGATGCATCGCAAAAAGCACATAAGCACCTTCCAACACATGATGATCTCAATATAAATACAAAGATCGCAGGCAATGAAATCGTTTGGAATGTTCTTGCAGATGAGTCATTTAAAAGAGCCGTTGCAGAATATAAAATAGCCAATCTTACAGATACTGAATTAATAAAAAGAACTTACAAATTTTTGGCTGAATCACAGGAATACAAAACATATATTTCTCAGCAGTCTAGAGATAAAAAATCCGAGAAAAAAATGCTGGAATTTATTTTCAGTACGCTGATGTTGCCTAATGATGATTTTATAAATCACATCGAGGAGTATTTTATTCATTGGGATGATGATGCAGATATGATGGTGACGCTTATGGACAATTTTTTTCAAAAGCCTTCTGCATTTAATTTTGGAGAAATGCTTACAAAAGAAAAATGGGATTTTGCCAAAGACCTTTTGAACTCTGTTCTCGACAAAAAAGAATATTGTCTCGAGATCATAAAACCAAAACTAAAAAACTGGGACGCAGAAAGGATAGCTGCTTTGGATATGATACTGATGCAAATGGGTGTTTGCGAGCTTTTATATTTTGAAACCATTCCGCCAAAAGTTACCATCAATGAATATATTGACCTGGCTAAAGAATACAGTACTCCGCAAAGCGGGCATTTCGTGAATGGAATTCTTGATAGTATTCACAAAGAGCTTTTATCCGGGAATAAAATAAATAAGAAGAATTTTAGAAACAGCACTTTATAAATACCTTTGACAAAATTTTTAAAAGAGATGAACAGGTTTTTGATGATGATTATTATTGCCTGCACTTTGTTTTCGTGTGATATTAGAAAAAAAAGTAGCAAAGCAGATGTTGCTACAGATCCTTCAGCACAGGTTTTTAAGGATTCAACAACTGTACAAATTATAGATTCGGTTTATGATTTTGGAAAAGTTACCGACGGTGAAAAAGTAGAATACAATTATCGTTTTAAAAACATAGGTAAAAATCCTTTGATTGTAACAAATGTATCGGCAAGCTGTGGTTGCACTGTTCCACAAAAACCTGAACAGCCAATTAAGCCCGGTGAAACTGGTTTTATTAAAGTAGTTTTCAACAGCCAGGGCCGTGTTGGCCAAGCTCATAAAGAAGTTACTGTTATATCAAATGCATACCCGGGTTTTCCCATTTTGCAACTAAAGGGAGAAGTAACAGAAGCAAAAAAATAATTTCGTAACAATTACATAAAACATACATGATGAATTTAGCAATGATTTTTTTAATGCTGGGGCAGGGCGACAAAGGTGGTGGAGGTTTTCAATTTATATTTCTTGGATTGATGATCCTCGTTTTCTGGATGTTCATGATCCGTCCACAGGCAAAAAAAGCTAAGCTTCAAAAGAATTTCTTAACCAATTTACAAAAAGGTGATAAGATAGTTACCATAGCCGGCATACATGGTACGGTAAACAAAGTAAACGATGATGGTACAATGCAGCTGGAGATCAACCCGGGCAGCTATATCAAAATTGAAAAGAGTGCTGTAAGTATGGAGTGGACGGCAAATATCAATAAGCCGGTTGGAGAAGTAAAGAAATAGTTCTTATGTAAGATGTGGGATGTACGATGTTGTAATCTCAAATCATTTTAACCGTTATACATCGTACTTCTTACATCGTACTTCGTACATTTCAAAATAATGCTTAAGATTGGATTAACAGGCGGTCTTGGCAGTGGCAAAAGCACTGTTGCACACATTTTTGAAGTGCTTGGCATACCTGTGTATTATGCTGATGCTGCTTCTAAAAGATTAATGAATGATAATGAGAAAGTAAAAGCAGATGTGCAGAATGCTTTTGGGAAAAATGTTTACACCGATGGAAAGTTAAATAGAAAATATCTTTCTGAAATTGTATTTAATGACAAAGAGAAACTTGAATTATTAAATTCAATTGTACATCCTGCAACGTTACGTGATGCTGAAGAATGGCTAAATAAACAAACGACGCCTTATGCTATTAAAGAGGCTGCTTTGATATTTGAAAGCGGCTCACAACAATTTTTAGATTTTGTAATTGGAGTAAAAGCCCCACTCCCACTGCGTTTACAAAGAACCATGAAACGGGATAACATTAGCAATGAAGAAGCGATGGCAAGAATAGAAAAACAAATTAATGAAGAAAAAAAAATGAGTCTATGTGATTTTGTTATTGTAAATGATGAACAACAAATGGTTATCCCGCAGGTGATGGAACTACATCAGAAATTTCTAAAAATGTAAATCAGGAATTTTAACTTGTTAACTTTCCCAAGCCTTCCTTAATTCTTCTAAAACCTTCTTCAATATTTTCCATACTGTTGGCAAAAGATATTCGGATGCACTTTGGTTCGCCAAATGCTTTGCCTGTAACAGTTGATACATGTGCAGTATTTAAAAGATACATACAAAGGTCATCAGCATCTTTAATAACTTCTCCGTTAAATTTTTTGCCGAAATATTTATCTACTTCAGGAAAAACATAAAACGCTCCATCAGGTTCAATACAATTTATCAAAGGAATGTCTTTCATTAATTCCATCACCTTTTGTTTACGAACTTTAAATTGCTTTACCATTTCATAAGTAGGTTCCAAAGATGATGTTAGTGCAGCTATTGTAGCCCTTTGTGTTACAGCATTGGCGCCACTCGTAATTTGTCCCTGCACTTTATCACATGCTTTTGCAATTTCAACGGATGATGCAGTGTAGCCAAGCCTCCAGCCTGTCATGGCAAAGCCTTTGCTTAATCCGTTAATAATTATTATCCTGCTTTTAAGTGATTCAAATTGTGCAATGCTTTCATGTTTGCCTACATAATTTATGTACTCATATATTTCATCGCTGATGATATAAATATTTGGATACTTTTCAAATACATCTGCAAGGCCTCTTAATTCTTCCTTGCTATAAACTGTACCGGAAGGATTGCAGGGTGATGAAAAAATAAAAAGTTTTGTTTTATCTGTAATTGCAGCTTCTAATTCTGCAGGTGTTATTTTATATCCATTCTGTGAAGTTGTATTCACAAATTTTACTGTTCCTCTTGCAAAACCAGCGATAGCTGAATAGCTAACCCAATACGGAGTTAGAATAATAATTTCATCTCCCTCATCAAGAATACTTAAAACCACATTGGCAATACTTTGTTTTGCGCCTGTGCTTATCACAATCTGATCAGGTGTATAATCAAGATCATTATCTCTTTTAAATTTATCACATATTGCCTGTCTTACATCAAGATAGCCGGCAACCGGTGAGTAATGACTCCAGTTATCATCAATAGCTTTTTTGGCCGCATCCTTTATATGTTGAGGTGTGTCAAAATCGGGTTCTCCCAAACTAAGCCCAATAACATTAATTCCTTTGGCTGTTAATTCCCTGGCAAGCTTAGCCATCTTAAGCGTTTCGGGTTCGTTAAATCTGGATAGTAATGATGAAAGTTGCATATAAAATTTTAATTGGGGGGCAAAAATAGTTTTTTATTTTTTCTCTGCATCATGGTCTGACATAAGTGTAGAAAAATTATTTATCATAGACCATTTTAAATGAAGAGAGATCGGGAGAATGTGCACGTTTCCTGTTAGCATCATAATCATAAATTACTTTGCCAAGATTTTTCATGAATGGATATCCAATGGTTTCATAATCGTATTTATCATCATTCATTACGTCGTCTTTGTTGCAATATATTTCTGCCGACAAAAAGAATTCTATCTTTTTGTCAAAGTCTACAACATAGGCCACATCTATCATTTGGCCGTACGCATCACCTATTTTATTAAATATTCTTATGTTTTTTGGCAGGTTTCCTTTTTGTGCACCGTACAATAAAAACTTTCCATAAGCTTCCTGGTAGCTGGCAGAATTATATGGAGGGAAATTTGTCTCCGGTGGAAACTGAGACATGTATTGATATAAAAATTTGAAATCATCCGGTGAAAGATTAAACCGCTGATTTGCTAAAACGGTATTCGGAAAAATTACACTACGCAGAATATTATGAAGCGATTCCAAAGTAATTCTGTTCTTCTTTGAAAAATTCATTGGGGTATTTATTAATTTGTCACCCTGTAAATAAGCATTGCCCAATGAATCATTTCTATCAGAATATTGCGTTTGATTAAATACTAAAGGCTGCTGATACAAAACATTGTTATCAGCATCTAAAAACTTAATTGGATTTGTATGCCGGTTCTCATCTTCGCTTAAAGCAATTTGCAGGCGATGCAAAATTTGTACTTCGCTGTACCCTTTTTTATGCAACTGATCATTTAAATATTCCTGCCCTAAAAATTCGTACAGTCTGTTCATGGCATCATTGTCACTTACCAAAAATATCTTCTTGATATAACTTGCAATCGTTGGCCTGCCGTCAGATGTAAGCGGATCATTAAGCACAGCAGTCTGTCCACTATACGCAGCGTCAGTTATCATGGTGGTATTTTTGTTGATGCCTGTAGCTTTTAATTCATTCAATCTTTGTAAAGCAAGCAAAGCAGTTGGCAACTTAACGGTTGATGCAGGATAAAAATATTTTGAGGGGTTTACATTAAAATAATAATTGGTAAGCTTTGGTAAATTGTTTTTACCTCTATCGATCTGGGTATAAATTATTTGTACATTCCAATCTTTTCTATGAGAAAGAATACTTTCAAAATATTGTGGATATTGTTTTAAAATATCTTCCAGCAAAGCATCTGTTTTTGTTCCATCTGATAAAACAACCGTTGGGGTCTTGGGAACAATTATGTGTTCTGTTTGCATTTTTTTAACAGGATTGCAGGAGATAAGGCTTACGATAACCAGGATTTCGGAGATTTTTCTTTTGATATTTTTCATGATTGCCAAAAATATACAAAAGCAAGCCCCGAAAATCATCTTGCTATTTAAAATTTGCTCTTAATACTTCATAATTCACTACCTACTTTCAGTATCAAACCTTATCTTTGCGCACTTCTAAAATTTAATTATGAGACTTAAAGGTTTGGTTTGGTTTTTTGCTATCGCTTTGATACTTATTTCCGTTTTTCAGCTGTCGTTTACATGGGTGGTTAACAACCACGAAAGTGCCATGAAAGCTAGGGCTGATAAACAGATAAAAATCGGTTATCCTAATGCTAAAGGAGAAGAAAAAGATGATCTTGCAAAAACAAGATTGCTAAGATTACTTGACAGCACTAAGGATACAAAAATTTATCCTGTACTTGGAACTACTTATCAAAAATGTAAGGAGAATGAATTAAACCTCGGCCTTGATCTGCAGGGTGGAATGAGTGTTACAATGGATGTTAGTCTTGAAGGGTTGATAAAATCTCTCAGCAACAATCCTAAAGACACTCTATTGCTAAATGCTATAAGCGAAGCCAACAAGCTTAAACAAAACAGCGATGCTGATTATATAACATTATTTACTGATGCATTTAAAAAACAAAATGGCGATGGCAAACTTGGTTCTTTATTCGGAGGGGCTGGAAAAAATATTAAGACTAGGGACAACGACGAGGATGTAATAGTTGCTATAAGAACGATCTCGAAAGGTGCCATTAATCAAACCTATAAGATCTTACTAAAACGTATTGATAAGTTTGGCGTTGCACAACCTAACATCAATCTTGATGAGAACAAAGGCATTATTACTGTTGAACTCGCAGGTGTTCAGGATGCTGAAAGGGTTAGAAAATTATTACAATCATCTGCCAATCTTCAATTCTGGGAAGTTTATAATATCGGTGAAATAGGAAAAAATATTGAAGAGGCTGATAAAGCATTGCAGAATTATTTAAATGGTGTTGCTCCGGATACAACAAAACATGTTAGCGATACTTCTAAAACTGTAAAGGATACTTCAAAAAATGTATTGGCTAAGAATGACAAACCTCTTATCAGCACAATTCATTTCATTGGGCCACAGCAGGATAAAAGTGGTAAGCAACTTTTTTCTTCTGCAATTGCATCGCTTGAATTAAAGGATACCGGCAGAGCCAACGAATATTTAAATCTTGATGTTGTAAAAAATAATTTCCCAAGTAACATTAAATTTTTATATGGCATTGAAGAAAAGGATGAGAAGAGCGGGAAAAAATTTGTTTCTCTTTATGCCATTAAAACTATACCCGGAACTGATAAAGCAAAACTGGAAGGTGATGCAGTAGAAGAATCGAGCCAGCAATATGATGAAAGAAGCAGGCCATCTGTAAAAATGCAGATGACATCTTCAGGCAGCAGAGCATGGGCAAAATTAACTACTGACAATGTTGGTAAACCAATTGCAATTGTTCTTGATGATGTTGTTTATTCAGCACCAAATGTAAACGGACCGATTGAAGGCGGCAGTTCTGAAATTAGCGGAAGCTTTACTGTTGAAGAAGCACAGGATCTTGCCAATATTTTAAAATCGGGCAGACTGGATGCACCTGCAAAGATAGTACAGGAGCAGGTTGTAGGGCCAACACTAGGTAAAGAAGCTGTGAATGGCGGTGCAAAAGCATTTGCAATTTCATTCTTAGTGATATTTATTTTAATGCTGATATATTATAACACAGCAGGATGGGTTGCCAATATTGCATTGATATTAAACTTGCTTTTTACCATTGGAGTATTAAGCGCTTTAGGCGCCACGTTAACCGCTGCAGGTATTGCAGGTTTGGTGCTCACCATCGGTATGGCAGTTGATACGAACGTAATTATTTTTGAAAGAATAAAAGAAGAACTAACGCGGGGAAAAACTTACCAGCAGTCAGTTAATGACGGATATAAGCGATCGCTTGCGCCTGTTATTGATGCTCACGTAACAACATTTTTAACCGCCGCAATCCTTTACTACTTTGGTCTTGGCCCTGTAAAAGGTTTTGCAACCACGCAGATGTTGGGTATAGCACTTTCTTTGTTCTGCGGAATTTTATTATCAAGATTGGTAACTGATGTTTGGACAAATAAGCAAAGACACTTTACTTATTTCACAGGAATTTCAAAACGCATTTTTAAACATGCAAAATTCAAATTCATTGAATATAGAAAAGTAGCTTATGGAATTTCTGTTGTGGTTTTGATAATGGGTATTGCATCTTTTTTTAATGGTTTTCATGAAGGTGTGGAATTTAAAGGAGGAAGAAGTTATACTGTTCAGTTTGACCAGGCAGTACAAAATGACGACATAAGAAATAGCTTAAGAGATCAGTTTGGCGGCGATTACCCGGTAATTAAAACGGTTGGCGACAGCAGGCATTTAAACATCACTACATCATTTATGAAAGGTGTTGAAAATGCTGACAGCACAGTGCAAACGCATTTGTACGACGGTTTAAAAACTCATTTAGCAGCCGGTACAACTTATGCAAGCTTCGTAAAAGATAATATTCAAAGCTCGCAGGTTGTTCAGCCAACTATTTCCGATGATCTTAAAAAAGGTGCGATACAGGCAACGATATTTGCATTGCTTGCCATCATACTTTACATCTTTATCCGCTTCCGCGACTGGAGATATTCTTTGGGAACTATCGTTTCATTATTACATGATGTGTTGGTTACATTGGCAGTTTTCTCTTTCTTTAAAAACATTGTTCCTTTCCCGCTGGAAATCGATCAGCATTTTATTGCTGCGATATTAACCGTAATTGGTTTCTCAATGAACGATACCGTGATTGTGTTTGACAGGATACGTGAATACAGCAAGAATATGAAAGGCGCAACAAAAACAACTATCATCAACAGCGCAATCAACGATACATTAAGCCGTACAATCATGACATCATTAACGGTATTCTTAACATTGTTGATCCTGTTTATTTTTGGTGGAGAAGTTACAAGAGGATTTGCATTCGCAATGCTGATAGGTGTGGCTACAGGAACTTATTCATCTATTTTTGTAGCAGCGCCAATACTTGTTGACTTTGCAAAAAACAAACCATTAGGTTCTGCTGATCTTGCAACACAAAATGCAAATAAAGCTTTAGCCAAAGTTAAAACTGCAAAAGCATAAATAAGATTTTATAAGATTTGGTAAACCCGTTTAATTTTTTAAACGAGTTTTTTATTGAGAGAATACTGAGGGAAATTTAAAATGAGATTATATAAAAAAACTTATTCAGCAGCTACGGGTTTTACTTAAATAAATTGTTGAAAGTAAAGTCAAAAGTTAAAATTAAAAATTTTGAGAAATATCTGTCCTGGCATTTAAAATACGTATGATAACAATATTCTTATCAGTGACCTTGTAAACTATTTTGTTTTGTTTGCTAATGATAATAACTCTCAGCGATCTATCATTTTTGGCAGCCCTTCCAATTAGTGGCTGTTTTGCGAGAGTATAGAAGAGATTAATTAATTTACTTCTAAACTTAGTTGCATATACCTCACCAAATGCTTCAGAGATGTATTGGTAAATTGTAAGTTCATCTTTATCAGCCTTCCGTGTAAAAACAATATTCAAATCAGGCATTATCTTTTATTAATAAATTCCTCAAGAGATATAACATCTCCATTTGCATAATCTGTGAGCCCTTCCTCCACTAAATTCCATTCCTGGTCTGATAATTTAATTTCATTTACATGGCCGATATCCCATTGTAGTTGTTTCTCCCAATGCATTAAAAGCAATTCATTATTGGTAGAATCAACAATTTGTTTGATGGAATTTTTATACTGATCTGCGTTCATAATAATAAAATTATAAATTTATCTTCAAATTTTCATACCCCCTGTATTCCCTCAAATCCCAGTTCAGACAAATTACACCGCAAAGCTCGTCCCACAGCCACAGGTCTTACTTGCATTGGGATTATTAAATGTAAATCCACGGGAATTTAATCCGCCTTCAAAATTTATTTCCATACCGATGAGGTATATTCCATGAGAAGAATTTATGATACAGTTTATCCCGTCAATTTCAAAAATTTCATCCTTATCTTCTTTATGTTCAAAGCCTAAAACATAAGTCATACCTGAACATCCGCCCCCCTTCACTCCTACTCTTAAATATTGTGAAGCATCAAACCCTTCTTCATTCATCAATCTTTTTATTTCATTAATTGCCCCCACGGTAAATGTTACAGGAGCTATTGTTGCTGTTTCCATAATGTAAAATTACAAACGTTTCAGTTTGGATGTTTACTTTTGTTGGAAAATTAAGAGTATGTCAACATTTGAAACCATTGTGGTTGTTCTTCTTGGGGTTATTCTTCTGGCATTGGTGTGGCTGATCACAGAATATAGCGGTATGAAAAGTTCTATTAAAGAAAGAACAGGAATAAATAATGAAACAATAAAGCTGCGCTTGCAGGCTTATGAAAGGCTGACATTGCTTGCTGAAAGGATCTCTTTGCAAAATCTTATTTCAAAACTTCCGCATGCAGGCGTTTCTGCAAAACAAATGCAGCATGCATTGGTGGATGCAATAAAAACAGAATATGAATATAATATCAGCCAACAGGTTTATGTTTCGCCGGAGGCATGGAGGGCAGTAAATAATTTAAAAGAGCAGAATATTTATATCGTTAATCAATTAACTACAATATTGCCTTTGCAGGCGTCTGCGATGGATCTTAATAAACAGATCATAGACTACCTCATGAGCAATCCTAAAGCATCTTTACATGTAATTGTTTTAGAGGCCTTGAATTTTGAAGCAAAGAAAATAATGTAAAGCCTCTCCAAATCCCGAAACATCGGGACTTAATAATTGAAAGGTATTTCTGAAATTGAATTTTTATAATTAATGACAACTAAAAAAATTACTGATTCAGGGATTGAAATAAAGAAAGTTTACACACAGAACGATCTTCAAAACTCCCCTCCACCGGAGGGGCCTGGGGAGGCGCCATTTACCCGTGGCATTCAGGCAGACATGTACCGTGGCAAACTGTGGACAATGAGGCAGTATGCAGGTTTCAGCACGGCAGAAGAAAGTAATAAAAGGTATAAATATTTATTGTCGCAGGGAGTTTCCGGTTTAAGTGTTGCATTTGACCTGCCCACACAAATTGGTTATGATAGTGATCATGAACTTAGTGAAGGTGAAGTTGGAAAAGTTGGTGTTGCAATAGATTCGCTTCACGACATGGAATTGCTTTTTAAAGATATCAAGCTGAAGGATATTTCAACATCGATGACGATAAATGCCACTGCATTTATTTTACTGGCATTGTATGTAGCACTTGCAAAAAGACAAGGCGCTGATCTTTCAAAATTAACTGGCACTATTCAAAATGATATTTTAAAAGAATATGCAGCAAGAGGAACATACATCTATCCTCCCAAACCTTCGATGAGAATTATCACAGATGTGTTTGAATGGTGCAGTAAAGAGCTTCCAAAATGGAATACCATTTCTATTTCAGGTTATCACATTCGTGAAGCAGGAAGTACTGCTGTGCAGGAAATTGCTTTCACGCTCAGCAATGGCAAAGCATATGTGAAGGCTGCCATGGACAAAGGTTTAGACATAAATGTTTTTGGCAAACGCCTCTCCTTCTTTTTTAATGCACACAATAATTTATTTGAAGAAGTTGCAAAGTTCAGGGCGGCAAGAAGAATGTGGGCTACCATAATGAAGGACGCAGGTGCAACAGATGAGAAAGCAATGATGTTGCGCTTTCATACACAAACAGGTGGCAGTACATTGACTGCACAGCAACCAATGAATAATATTACCAGGGTCACTATACAAACATTGGCAGCAGTGATGGGTGGCACACAAAGCCTGCACACAAATGGATATGATGAAGCATTGAATCTTCCTACAGAAGAAGCTGCAGGCATTGCTTTGCGCACACAACAAATAGCAGCATTTGAAAGCGGGATCGCAGACACAGCGGATCCTCTTGGGGGAAGTTATTTTGTTGAATCGCTTACCAATAAAATAGAAGCAGCAGCATGGAAAATTATTGAAACGATCGATGCTATGGGCGGAAGTGTAACAGCCATTGAACAGGGATACATTCAAAATGAAATTGCAAAAAGCGCTTACCAATACCAACAAAAAATTGAATCAGGAGAAAAAATAATTGTTGGTGTAAATAAGTTTAGAAACGAACAAAATATTACACCTCCATCTTTTGCAATTGATGACAGCATAAGGCAATTGCAGATTGATAAATTAAATCTCTTAAAAAAAGAAAGAGACAATAAAAAAGCTGTAGCTTGTCTGCAGGCAATAAAAGATAAAGCAGTGAGCGGCGAAAACCTTATGCCTGCTGTAATTGATGCCGTTGAAAATTATTGCACGCTGGGTGAAATATCAAATACTTTAAGAGATGTATTTGGAGAGTACAACTAAATTTCTAATTTTACAGTCTATAACTGCTATGAAACATTTATTATTTTCTTTCTTATTATTTACTTCTGCTTTTGGCTACGCACAAAAGTATGTGCTCATTGATAAAAAGATGACACAGCCTGTTACCTATACAAATATTGTTACGTTAGAACACAGTTATAAAAATTTATTTCCTGTAGAAAAAGATAAGATCAATCAGTTTATTGCTAAAGTGGAAAAAATAGGCGCCATGCTTTCTGATAAAAATAAATCTAAAGTAGAACCATTTGATCTCTATATTGGTAAAACAAGATTTGTTGGTGTAAAGATCCCTTTAGCGGCAGAAGAGCGCCTGGATGTGGTTTTAACTACTGATTGCGATGGTACAAAAATTAAAATGCATTTAAGTGATGCCAAAATTAGTAATGTAAATAATGCATTCTTTATAAATACCTGGGCTAAATATATAAGGGGTTATGTGAAGTAGTCTGAACCGTGATTTGGGTGGATTAAAAGATAAAGAGGATATTGAAGAAATATTTGTGATCAATTTCATTTACAGCAGTAATCAGAATATATTTTTTATCTCATTAATCCTCTAATCCCAAAAATCCTGGTTCAGACAAAATTAATGCGCATAGTCAATTTCAAAATCACCTTTTATTCTTTCTATTGAAGGATTGAAGTAACCAAATTTTAAATTAGGAAATTCTTCTCTCAGCAGTTCCATCATTTGTTTAATGCCGATGCATTCTCCTGTATCAGCAACACCAATTTTTTCTAAATACCAGTCAGGATCGATATTAAAATTTCTCCATTGTATCATCTTTAAACCGGTTTTTTTTATCATCTTTCTTAGAGCCTCATATTCATCCACACTGTCGGTCATTCCCGGGAAAACAAAATAATTTATACTCGTCCATCCGCCGAAGCTGTTCACTACTTTGAGGCTTTCAATAATATCACTAAAATGATAATTGTTAGGTCTGTAGTAAGGCGTGTATATTTCTTCACGTACTGAATTAGTGCTTACGCGAATACTGTTCAAACCTGCTTCACACAAGGCTTTTACAGCTTTGGGATCAGAGCCATTGGTATTGATATTTATGCTTCCTTTATCTGTATGTTTTCTTATTTCAATGATCGCTTCTTTAATTGTTTGCCACATCAGTAATGGTTCGCCTTCGCAACCCTGGCCAAAACTTACGATCGGAAAAGGTGCTGTTTCCAAATGCGGAACTGTGAACTCTATTATCTCTTCTGCAGTTGGTTTAAACATTAGCCTGTCCTGCGTAGAAATAATTGTTTCTTCCTGCGGCTGAAAAGAAATACACCCGATGCAATTTGCATTGCATGCCGGTGATGTTGGCACGGGGCATTCCCATCTTCCCATAAAATAATTTCTTGCAGCCGGGCAATGATAAGTGTTGCAGCAATTATCAGCAAGATGTTTTACCAGACGATTATGAGGGTATGCAGATAAATATGTTGCTCCACCTTCTTTAATTTTTTCGTTTAAAAATCCTTCACTCTCCTGCCGTACATCTTTTTCAATTCGTATTGCGGGCACATAAAATTTTTCGTTGTACCAACCTGCTGCTGTGTAACAAAACAAAGGAAGCGTTTCAGCGCCGGGCAAACTTTCATAAGCAGCAATATATAAACCTGTATGTGCCGGGGGAATGAAAGCGGCAACTGCCCATCCCTTTTCACACAAACGCATTTCCCCTGTTGTTACATCAATGCCAATGCCACGGCGTTCAGGAAGTTCATACAATTGCCCGCCAACAGGGAGTTCTATCCATTCATCCTGCGGAACCGGCATAGCATTCCATCCACTTCTTCCGGTTGCATAAAGAGAAGTGTCTTCAAAAATATTTCCTTTGCCGTCGGAATATAATATGTATGGCGTGTGCTTTAAAGACATCCTATTTACTGATTACTGATTACTGATTTACGCAAACAACTTTTTACAAACACATTAAATTCTCTTTCGTTTATATTTTCATTTTCAATTTCTGCCTGTAATATCCTGTTGCTTCTAAAATCCATTGTGAGGATATTATCTTTTAAAATAACATTCGCCATTTTGTCCCACGAATATTTATTCCATGGGAAATTTTTTTGTTTTATTAATGCAAGATCAAAATCAAAAGTAAGTTTATCTGTTGCTGCTGTACAAAGTAAAAATAATATCATACAAACAGATGCCATCCAATAATTATCAAACTGTATCCATAATAGCATCAGCAAAAAAAATACCCACTCACTCAGGAAAAAAGATTGCTTTGCTTTTTTAGTTTTATAAAAACTATATGCCACAAATAAAATAATTACCCCTTCTGAAAGTATCGCTGTTTTTCTTAGCGCATCATTAAACAAAAAATAAATAAAAAACAAAGTGTTTAGTATAACCAACAATAATGTAATGCGCCTGTAGGTTTTTATTTTTGAGTTCTTAAGAATGATCTCAAACTTTTCCATCTGCAAAATTATTTTCGGCTACCATTAAATTACACAATTTAAACAACACACGTGCGCCAACATTTTCATCCCACTCATTTGTGCTTATTCCAACTTCATTAAGATCAAAGCCAATTAATTTTCTTCCGCTTTGCAACATTTTTTTAAAGAGGTAAAATATTTGCTCCGTCTCAAAACCGCCCTGAACAGGGGTTCCCGTGTTTGGACAAAGCTTAGGATCCAACCCATCAATATCAAAACTTATGTAAACTTTATCAGGCAACTGCTCTACAATTTCATCAGCAATTTTTTTCCAGGAGTCGCCTTCAAATATTCTTTCTTTTATGTCCTTATCAAAATAAGTTATCACTCTTTTATTACTGTTTTCAATGAATTCACTTTCACTTTCAGAATAATCCCTTACACCCACCTGCACTAATTTTACCAACTGAGGAATTTCTGCCAATGCATTATACATTATTGATGCATGAGAGTAAATAAAATTCTCGTATGCTTCTCTAAGATCGCAATGTGCATCTATCTGGAGAATACCAAACTCGCCATGCTTTTCTGAAATAGCTTTTAAAAATCCCAACGGAGTGCTATGATCGCCACCAACAAGTGCAACCAGTTTATTTTTATTCAGCAGTTCACTTGTTTGTTCATAAACCCAGTTATTTAAAAATAAACTTCCGGCATTAACATCCTTTAAAGTTTTGCACATAAATTTATTATCCTCTACTCTTTCTCCCTGCGAAATATAATTTATAAAAAGCTCTGCTTCCTTACGCAGGTAATCGCTTTTCATCAGCACTTTTTTATCAATATCCCTCATGTAAAAGCCTTTTTTCCACCCGTCTTTTACATCGGGATCAATAAGGTCAACCTGTATACTTGCTTTACATATATATTCGGGAGCCCTTGCTGTACCTGCTTTGTAACTTACTGTAACTTCCCACGGAACCGGCAAAATAATCAGTGCGGCATCTTCTTCAGTAAACGGTAATCCAAAAATATTTTGGTTAGGATTACCGACAGCATTGGGATCAAAATTTGATATGTCTACCATAATAATTCAGTATCAGTTTTTTAAAATTGCCTGCAAAGATAGATACCATAGATCAAACCAAAACGTAAATAAAGGGGATATGAGTAAAATCATGAGCACCACTGATAAAAATAACATTGCTTAAATAATATCTTACACGCTTTTGAACTAAATTTGCGCAGTTAAATCAAATTAATGAAGACTTCTCACATAATTATATTAGTAGCAATTGCTGTTGCTATCGGTGCTTTGCTGATGTATTCGGTTGACTTTTCAACTTATGACAGCATTAAATCAGCAAAAAGCAAGCAGGGAAAATATGTTCACCTGATAGCAAAGCTCGACAGGAAATATCCTATTGAGTATGATGCCATTAAAGACCCAAATTATTTATCATTTTACGCAGTTGACAGCATTGGCAATTCCACAAAAGTTATCTATAGAAATTCAAAACCTGCAGAACTGGAGCAAAGTGAAAGAATTGTTTTAAAAGGAAAAATGAAAGGTGATGTTTTTGAATGCGATAACATTTTATTAAAGTGCCCCTCTAAGTATAAAGATGATAAAAAGCAGTTGGAAAAAACTATTACTAAATCCAACTAATAACACATGAAGTTTGAAGGCGAACATTTATTACCCGGACAGGTCGGACATTTTTTTGTATTGCTTGCATTTGTGGCATCGATCATTTCTACGATCTCTTTTTTTAAAGCTTCACGAACTGAAGATCCTCTACTAAAACAATCATGGCTTCGATATGCAAGAGGCGCTTTTTTTACACAGGTAATTTCAGTACTCGCCATTTTTGGGATAATATTTTTTATCTGCTCCAATCATTATTTTGAATATCTCTACGCTTATAAACATGCATCAAAAGAATTAGAACAAAAATATTTATTAGCCTGCATTTGGGAAGGCCAGGAAGGAAGCTTTTTATTGTGGACGATCTGGCACTCTGTACTTGGAATCATTTTAATTGTAAAAAGTAAAAAATGGGAAGCGCCAATAATGACGGTGATAAGTTTTGCCCAAATATTTTTAACGCTTATGCTATTGGGTATTTATTTTTTTGGAGTAAGATTAGGAAGCAGCCCATTTGTTTTAACCCGCAATGAATTGGAAGGCCCCATCTTCAGCAATCCAAATTATTTATCATTTATAAAAGATGGAGTTGGGCTGAATGTTTTATTAAGAAATTATTGGATGGTAATTCATCCGCCTGTATTGTTTTTTGGATTTGCAAGTACGATAGTGCCGGTTGCTTTTGCTTACGCGGGGTTGCAAACAAAGAAATTTGGAGAATGGGTAAAACCGGCGCTGCCATGGGCTTTGTTAAGTGCATGTGTTTTGGGAGTTGGTATAATGATGGGAGGAAAATGGGCTTACGAATCTTTATCTTTCGGTGGCTATTGGGCATGGGATCCTGTTGAGAATGCATCGTTGGTTCCATGGTTAATTTTAATTGCAGGGCTGCATTGCATGGCAATTTATAATGCTACCGGTAACTCACTAAAAGCATCTTTTATATTTATTATTCTTACCAATGCATTTGTTTTATACTCCACTTTTTTAACACGCACAGGAATTTTAGGCGACACTTCAGTGCATTCATTTACCGAAGCAGGAATGGCAATGAATATTTTGATCGGGATCTTTGCAATTGCTATTCCTATTCCCATGCTCATTCTCTTTTTTAAGAATGCTAAAAAAATGCCCAAAGTGTATAAAGAAGAAAATATTTCTTCCCGGGAGTTTTGGATGTTCATCGGCTCACTGATCATTTTTCTCTCTGCTATTTTTATTATTGCAGTTACTTCCGTTCCTGTTTATAATAAAATATTCGGTTCCAATATTGCTGATCCGCAGGACAGGGAATTTACTTACAACAAAGTGATGGTGCTTGTTGCGGTAATCATCGGATTGCTTACTGCGGCCTCACAATATTTTAAATATAAGCACACAGATAAAATATATTTTATAAGAAAGACTGTGTTTCCTTTTTGTGTTGCAATTGCTATTACAATTTTATTGTCGGTGTTTTATCCAATTGAATATATTAAGCAGGGTGCAGGTTTTTTAATCGCAATTTACCTTGCCATTTTTGCTGCAACTTTTTCTGCTCTTGCAAATGCATCTTATATCTGGACTGTTTTAAAAGGAAATTTTAAAGCCGGAGGAGCTGCCATTGCCCACACAGGTTTCGCTTTGATGATCGTTGGTATGCTCATCTCTTCAGGAAATAAAAAAGTGATAAGTGATAACAGGAAGACGGGATTGTTTATGCAGTTTGATAAAGATCCCAAAGGCAGGAGTTCAGAAGATCCGTTAGAGAATTTAACGTTGCTAAAAATGGTTCCAACAAGGATGGAAAATTATGTTGTAACCTATACCGGAGATTCTTCTGCAGTAAAAGAAAAGAACCGTTCATTTTATAAATTGGCTGTTGAAAAAAGAGGTGCTGATGGAAAAGTTTTAGAAAACTTTGAGCTTACCCCCGATGTTTATAGAATGAAGGATAATAACCTTAGTTCAAATCCTGATATCAAGCATTATCTTTTTCATGATGTGTTCACTTACATCTCTTCTTTATCTGACAGAAGCTCACTTGTTGATACCGCACAATATGTTTTGCATGATATAAAATTACACGACTCTATCTTCTACTCTAAAGGATATATGATCTTAAATGATGTTCTTAAAAATCCTGATAATAAAAAATTTCATTTTAAACCAACCGATACTGCATTGGTTGCTGATATTACAGTGTATAGTAAAGACAGCACAAGTTATAAAGCCTACCCTGTTCTTTCAATAAGTAATTTTGAAGTGAATTACATTGATGATACAGTATTTGCCAAAGGACTCTATTTAAAACTTGCAGGAATTGCGCAGGATGGAAAATTTAAAATCGCTGTAAAAGAATCTGATATCCCTGCAGATTTTCTAACCCTTAAAGCATACATATTTCCTTACATTAATTTAGTGTGGCTTGGCTTAATAATTATGGTCGCGGGATTTATTGTTTCCATTGCCCGACGTGCAAAAATAAAACCTGTGTTTGCTGCCATAGCATTAATAGCTGTTGCCGCAGGGCTCTTTTACATGTTTCTACTGGCGAATTAATTTTAAAAATTAAATATTATTTACAATTTCTTGCGTAAATACAAGCGTTAAAAGCTTAAATTTATGTCAGGTTATGAAAACTATCACCTATAAAATATTCTTTTCAGTTTTACTGCTTTGTGTTTACACTAAAGGTATTTCTCAGCAATCCAACTGGGGTGTGCATGATACATTAATTACAGGAGCAGTAGTTTACGAGGGTGATACAATTGAAGCAAAAATTTTGGCTGGTGTTTATATTTACTCTTATGGAAATATGAGTGCAAAGGCACAGTGGACAAGACTTAGAAACGCTGTGTATGTTACTTACCCTTATGCAAAAAGAGCAGCCTTTATTCTTAATGATGTAAATGCACACATTACGGGCAAAACCGACCAGGCATTTATTACTAAATACATTAACAGCCGCGAAAAAGAATTGAAAAAAGAATTTGCAGATCCCATCATGAACCTCTCAGTTTACCAGGGCAAAATATTAATGAAACTTATCAACCGCGAAACCGGTAATAATTGTTATAATATTTTAAAAGAATTTAAAGGCGGCTTTAGTGCACGTTTCTGGCAAACTGTTGCCTTCCTGTTTGGCAGCAATTTAAAACAACCTTACGATCCCAAAGGCGAAGATGCAGATATAGAGAGCATCGTAAAAGAAGTAAGGCGTTTGTACGGCTACGCAGGATAATATCCACATGTTTAGTTAATGTGCCTCTCCTCTAAAAGTTTTGCATTACCTTTGTGCCCAATTACTTACTATTCCTTTGCTGTATTTGGCAGTTGATAAAAATGAAATTAGATATACTCGTTTTTGGTGCTCATCCTGATGATGTGGAATTAAGTTGCAGCGGAACAATACTGGCAGAAATGGCGAAGGGAAAAAAAGTAGGGATCGTAGATATTACACAGGGCGAATTAGGAACAAGAGGAACATTAGAGATCAGGAAGAAAGAGGCCATGGATGCGGCTTCAATAATGAAGATAGAAGTAAGAGAAAATCTGGAAATGGCTGATGGATTTTTCATGAATGATGAAGCACATCAACGAAAAATAATTTCTTCCATTCGAAAATATCAGCCCGAAATTGTTTTATGTAATGCACCTTCAGACCGGCACCCTGATCATGGAAGGGCGGCAGATCTTGTTTACACTGCGGCTTTCTTATCAGGGTTAAGGAAAATTGAAACTAAAGAAAACAGTTCTTTGCAAAAAGCATGGAGACCGAAATATGTTTTTAATTACATCCAGGACAAATATTTTCATCCTGATTTTGTTGTAGATGTTACAGATGTTTTTGAAAAAAAGATTGAAGCGATAAAGGCTTATAAAAGTCAATTTTTTAATCCCGGATCAAACGAACCTGATACATATATTTCCTCTCCTGAATTTTTAGAAAGCATTATTTACAGATCAAAAATGTTTGGAAAATTGATTGGTGTAAAATATGCGGAAGGATTTATATCAAAAAAAATGATAGGAATACAAGGCTTTGATTCGTTGATACAAAAAGATACGTGAGCAAATCAATATTCAATAAAAAAATTATAAATAATACAATGGTAACACCCAAATTTTTACAAGGAAAAGGAACTTTCCACGCTGATATAAAAGCAAGAGTAAACCAATATTTTTTGGATAGAAAAAAAGCATCTACCGGTAATTTTTGGTTACTGGCGAAAGCCATCTTTTTCTGCGCCAGCTATGTTTTTTTATACATACATCTCGTGTTCTTTACGCCGGTGTGGTGGCTTGCAATTCCTGAATGTCTTTTAATGGCAGTATTTACTTCAGCCATTGGCTTTAATGTTATGCACGACGGCAACCATGGCAGTTTTAGCAAGTACAAATTGGTAAATAAAATTGCAGGATTCTCTTTAAATTTTTTGGGAGCAAGCGCAATCATGTGGCACATGAAGCACAATATTATTCATCATACATATACCAATATTGAGGGTGTGGATGATGATATTGAAGCAGGCCCATTCCTAAGATTTACAGAAGGGAAAAAGAAATTAAAGATTCACAAGTTTCAACATATTTATTTTTGGTTTTTATATAGTCTGCTTCACATCTTGTGGATATTTGTTACAGATTTCAGAAAATATTTTAGTAAAAAAATAGGCAACGTTCCCATTAGAAAAATGTCCATCGGGGAACACATTTCTTTTTGGGTAGCCAAAACACTATATCTTTTTATGGTGGTAGCGCTTCCCATTTACTTATTAGGATTTGTTACATGGCTTACAGGATTTTTAATAATAAGTATGGTAACAGGATTTCTTATCAGCATTGTTTTTCAATTGGCGCATACTGTTGAGTATACTGAATTTCCGATACCGTCAGAGGTTACAGGCAAAATTGAAAATGAATGGGCAATTCACCAGGTGGCAACTACTGCAAATTTTGCAACCGATAATAAATTTATCAGTTGGATAGTAGGTGGATTAAACTTCCAGATAGAACATCATTTGTTTCCTAAAATATCTCATGTACATTATCCCGCTATCAGTAAAATTATTAAGCAGGCATGTGCTGAGCATGGCATTCAATATCATGAATTCAGAAAAATGAGACAGGCAATTGTATCTCATTATTTGTATATGAGAAGGCTTGGTCAACCTGCATAAAATAATTTAAACAAAAACTTTTTTAATCAATTCATCTACCAGCGCTGCCTGTGATGAATTGATTTTTTGTTTAGCCTCATTTGCATCAAAGCATTCTCCTTTATCAACTTCAGGAAAAGAAATAAGCTTGCCTGCTTTTAGTAAATTAACAAAAGCCACTCTTTCAAGTGGCTTAGCGTATCATCGATGATAAAAGAATAATTACTGAACGATCCGTGAAACAGGATCACTGTAAACACCCTGCCCGTTAATGCCGATGGCTACCACACGGCACCAGTAGCGTTTACTTACATCCAGATCAGTAAAGCTTACTTTTTTAACCGTTCCTGTCTGGCTTTGCCAGTTGCTGTTATCCGACAGCGGTTCAGGAGTGCATTGATAAATATAGCTTTTAGCTCCCGGCACACGGTCAAAACTATAGATCAACTCTCCTGAATTTTCACCATCCTGCAGTTGCTGGTTGGCTGAAAGAGGGTAATTACATTCCACTTATCCGACCTCAATTTTTTAATATGTTCTTTGTCCAGTTGTTTGTTTCTGGCAATTTTATTCAACCACCATTCTGTTTTGGTTTTTGGTACTACAAAATATTTACAACCTTCATGCCCATGCCAAAAACAACCATGAACAAATATGACGGTTCTATACTTTGGCAGCACAATATCTGGTTTGCCGGGCAAGTCTTTACTGTGCAGCCTGTATCTAAAACCCTTTGCAAATAAATATTTACGAACTATTAATTCCGGCTTGGTATTCTTTGACCGGATTCGGCTCATATTATAGCTTCTGACTTCTTTTGTGTGAACATCAGCCATATTACTTGCCTTGCTTTTCCAGTACTGAAATATTAAAGTCCAGGTACCAGGCAAACTTTACCAGATAGTCAATCGTAATAGCAAACTTGCCAGTTTCAACTTTTGAAATAGTGGAACGGTTTACTTCCATTATTTCGGCCAGATCATCCTGACTAAATCCTTTCTTCTCACGGAATGTCCGGATTTGTTTGCCAATCACTTCCCGGTTTTCCTGAATATATTGCTCGGATGGCCTGGACTTTTTATTCATAAATATTAAATGCCTTTAAAAGATACCGCTTGCTATTCTGACGGCAATACAATAAGATATTTTGTTGGAACTGGTAAGTCCCAACCATCAGGATAAGAAACTGTAGTTAAGTTGCCACCTAATTCTTTAACTATACCTACTTGGCCAATGCCGCCTAATACCAATTGCTGATATTGCCTTACCGCTTTATCAGTGCTGCTGGTTTCAGCTTTGAAAATTTCAATTTGGTCGTTGTCAAAAGTTACTTTGTCACCGACTTGAAGTGCCTTGCTCAATTGTGTTGTCATAATTAATGTGCAGTTTGTATAGCGTTGCCCCCGCTTTTAGAATTATAAAGCTAATGTAATTAGCAGATATATGGTGCAATATATTGAACATTTTATCCTCAAATAAAAAGTGTCTAACAGTAGTTCAAAAGGATTTCCCATCGGGGTTTTTACAACATTTTCTACAATCATTATTTTCTTGCGTGAAACCCCGACGCCTGAATAAGCTTTGAATTAATGTAAACACAATTTACAAATCTTTATAATGCTTAGGCATAAAATGTTTGGTAATGCCATCTTCATAAAATGATGCGCTGCTATGTTCATAAGAAACAAAATGCTTAGCAAGGTTCCATTTCCCTTTCACAGGATTATAATGTATGTAATTCAATTTCCCTCAATAATTTTTTCGCCGTGGCCAGTCTTCCCTGCAAAGTTTTTGTGCGTTGGCGGGTGACCGACCACATTTAATGAGGAAGACAATAAATATTCACCAGGTTTTATAAAACCTGAGCAGATGAATTTGGGATTATCACACATTGGGTTGCGTAGTACTGTTGTTGGGGCACCTCACTCACAAAACCTTTTTAAACACCCCATCAACGGCGAAAACAGCACTAATTATAAAACCGGGTCTTTAAAGCCTAACACATTGAAGATCATTGACATCAACGGCGAAAACGGCAAAAACAGCGAAAACAGCATTAGTTATAAAACCGGGTCTTGAAAACATAACACATTGAAGATCATTGACATCCTTATTCTTGTTTGTCGAAGGGCTTCGCTTGTTTGTCGAAGGGCTTCGCTTGTTTGTCGAAGGGCTTCGCTTGTCTGTCGAAGGGCTTCGCTTGTCTGTCGAAGGGCTTCGCTTGTCAGTCGAAGAGCATTTCTTGTGAAGGGAAGAGCTTCTCTACTTTGTACTACTGGTACACCCATTCACAAAACCCGTTCCGCCAACAGCAACGGAAGGTTACCAACAACATGAACTTAGCGTTGTTGGTAGTGCATCTTGCTCACAAAACCCATTTGAACACCAACAGATGCGAAAACGAGTGGTTAAATTCGACTCACTTTAAATCGGATACTGTTTTTACCGGCTAACGTTGAAATATCCACCGTACCTGCTGCATCAACCTTTAGCTTCCTTAAGCCGACTTGTGCGGAATTAATTTTCCAGTTCTGAGGTAAACGAATTCGCAATAATGTACGTTTTGCAGTATTCTTTTCAGGCACGCTTACATTTGCAATAACTTCTCCTAGTGCAAGTTTTGATTCCACACGAACCGAAACTTCACCAAATGAAGTTGGTGCACGCTCCACCGAAATTATTTTTCCATTTTCGAGCCAGCGGCGTGGCGTAGCGAATAGCAGACGCAGGGTTTCCGGTTCGCCGTTGTTGTCTAAATCATAATCCTGTACGAGCATCGAACGGAGTTGACAAAGGAACAGGGCCCCTCCGCATGTTGGCGGCATATACATTGGACGTCCGAATTCATCCAGTGGGCGCAAGCCGGTTCCTTCTGCATTAAGGTAGGTATCACGGGTCATGCCTTGTGCTAACTTGCCGTAAAAACTTACAATGGCCCGCTCTGGCTCATCGCGGCGTAGCAGCGCATCAACATAACGCAGGCCGAAAAGGTCGTCGAGGCCATCTTCATTGGCAAACAAATGAGAATGTTGATGAAATCGAATCATCCCCATACATATCCCGCCATGCTCCTCCAAATAACGCAGCATTGATGCTTCGTGTTCAGTACCGCTGAATATTCCCGATCCGATCACATAAGGAATGATCAAATTCCAATAGCTGCCGCGTCGTGTGGAGGTCAGCATGTCATAAGGTTTCTCTTCACCAAATAAAGCAATTGGCATAAACGGAGGTTGTACATCCTGCCGCTCGCTCTTATCCACTGCGGCTAAGACAGCCTGGCGTAAGGTTTCTGCTATTTTGCTGATACGAGCTGCTTCCTCATGTTCGTCTATCTGCCTCAGTACCGCTGCCATATCATGTAAGCCTCGCCAGGCGTTGGTATTGGAGTTGAGGGAGAACACTTGTTCTTTTTCGTCCCCACAGTAAGCCTCTCGTGGCAGTAAACCTGTGGCTTGATCGCGCTTACTGGTCAGAATTTCCAAGCAACGGGACCAACGCGGTTTTTGCTCTTGAATAAATGTCTTATCACGAGTCAGCCAATAATATTGTGCAAGGAGTTGCAGTTTGAAGGCGGCATCGTGAAATGTCAAACCCTCGTTGTTTCCATAATCAAGCAAGGGTGGTATCATTTTGCGACTATCAGCCTTCAGTCCCCAAAGCAAAAGCGCACGAACGGCATCGGCAGATTCGGCCTCAAACATGACTTCGTAAAGATTGCCAGAACTGTAATTCATATTGTTGCCTTGCAGTAATTGAAAACTGCCCACAATTGTTGATTTCCATGCGGCATTGACGACAGGTTCCGGGACTTCAACACGCATGGCCCCTGCAAGAATCGCTTCCCATTTGGCAACACACTTTTTCTTTTGTACGTCGTAATCGGAAGCACTTACAACATTTGCGGATGTGGACGAGGGCAATGGCTCCGTAGCAATCGCCAGTGCTGCTTTGCCGCTTGCGGAAAGTTGTGCGGTTAATGTTTTCTGTTCGGCATTCCATCGCCAGGCTTGGTCAAACGAAACGATCATACGGCCAAGTGAGTCGCATATCGTATTTCCGATGACACGCAACGGCAACATCGACTCGATTCTGGTTGTGATAGTCCCACTCTTGCCTTCTTTTAAATTGAAACGCGTGAACAAAATTGAGTGATCGGCCCAATCAATGCTGGCAAATGTTTCCTCCCTGTATGTCGCCTTGCCCGAGTGATAATCTATTTGTACAACAGGCAGATAACCACGCTCGTAATGCGGGCCATTGAGAGCGCTAATTTTTTCACCGAAAGGAGCCTGTTCTGCTCCGACAAAGAACAAAACCGGCGTACCGATTTCGTGCCAGGTACTGAGTTCTGCACGTGCATTAATGGCACTTCCGTTGGAAACCAACCGTGCCTTCTCCTTCTTACTGCCGGGTGCACAGAGTACAATGGGGTAATAGTGAAATTTTGCGTTCACGTAACGCAACGGTGGCAATAGATTAGCGAAGAATTCGAAACTGGCGCCATTGGGTTGTTGCATTGCAGCAAGGCCCCATAAATCTTGTTTAGCAGCTAACACCTGATCGAGTGTTGCAATTTTTTTAGGGGAAGGAGAAACATTGGCAGACCGCGCAGACTGTTGCGCCCTGATTTCGCCGAACAGCATCATGCATAATAGCACAATTAACATGTTCTTTATTTTACAATTGTTTTTCATATAATTCTCGTTATTATCTATTCCTTAATTAGTTAGTATTGATTACAAATTATAAGCAATGCTAATGGTTATAAATTATCATATTAAAGGTGCCAAAATTTATTTGTAAAGAAACTACCCCACAGTAAGCTGCCGAGGTATCAAATGGAGCTGCTCTATCGCAGCAACATTCTTGTAAATCCCGGAGCAATCTCCGAGGAATTATTTAGATTAAATTACGTTTACGTACACAAATGTATAAAATAAATATTGTTACAAAATGCGCCAACACTTTTTAGTGTAAACCTATTTCAGGACAAGTCACTTTGCAACGAGTGGTTAAATTCGACTCACTTTAAATCGGATACTGTTTTTACCGGCTAACGTTGAAATATCCACCGTACCTGCTGCATCAACCTTTAGCTTCCTTAAGCCGACTTGTGCGGA
>DATCOF010000118.1:0-9144 GCA_036564845.1 Chitinophagaceae bacterium
GATTTTTTCTCGGCTGTTTTTTAATTGCAGGCTTAGCAATTGCAGGAATAATATTGAAATTTATCAGGCTGGAAGTTACCAAAGCAATTTTTGGAAGTACATCAAAAACCACTACCACAACCACTTCTACCGTATCATGATTCCGTCAATGGTCAATGGTCAATAAGTCAATGGTCAATAAGTCAATGGTCAATTGCTACTTACTACTCGCTACTTGCTACTAGCTTTTTCTAAAGAGCCACTTACCCATTTCTTTCAGCGTTACTTTTTTACCATACAATAAAATACCGGTGCGATAAATTTTTGCTGCTAACATAGTTGTTAAAATAAATCCAGCAACCAACGATACCATTGATAATGCAATTTGCCATGGCGGAACACCTCCGGATGGTATTCTTGCCATCATTACAATGGGAGATGAAAAAGGAATTATACTTGCCCACACTGCAATTGGGGTATCAGGTTTTGATGCTGCTGCAGTCATTATTACAAAAGATAAAATGATAGGCATTGTAATAGGAAGCATTAATGATTGTGCCTGTTGCGGATCTTCATTTACAACACTGCCCACGGCTGCAAATAATGCAGCATAAAATAAATAGCCTCCAATAAAGTAAAATAAAAAACACGGAATGATCAATGCCCAGTTTGCCTGCGCAAAAGTATTTTTTGCACTTAAAAAACCTATTGCTGCAGAGCTGTTGGCAGATGATCCCATTGTATTACTTGCATTTTGTGCATGTTGCAAAACATCATGAGATAAAAATGATGATAACACAGACGACAAAACAACTATTAAAACAAACCACATCAATAATTGTGTAATTCCAACCGCTGCTATACCAATTATTTTTCCTGCCATTAACTGGAATGGTTTTACAGAACTAATAATAACTTCTGCAATGCGGTTCATTTTTTCTTCCATCACACCACGCATTACAGCAGCGCCATAAATAAACAATGTTATATAAATAAGCATGCCGCTGCCAAACCCTATTCCGTAAGCCAGTCCTGAATTAGCTTTCAGCGTGGAACCTCCTTTTTTTATTACGGGTTTAAAATTATAAAGCTTCTCTTCATCCAGATCATTTATTGAATCCAATATTTTTTTATCAATATTTTTTTGCAGAAATGCACGATTTTTTATGGCAAGATTTATCTGGTCCTTTATTTTATCTTCTGTAGAAAAACCTAAGGTTTTATCAGACGTTAGTGTTATAGAATCTTTCGGAGAATCAAATGTTATTGGAATATTTAAAAAGGCTGAGTAACCCTTTTCTTTAAAATTATCTGCAGTAACATCACCGGGAAATTCATATTTAATATTCTTATCGTTTTTAAAACTGTTTTTGAAAATGCCTGCCTGGTCGTTAACTGCAATGGTGTGGGCATCCTCGCCATTGATAGATAGGTAAGTGGATGCTGCAATAAAACCAATAAAAAATAAAGGCAGAAGGATAGTTGATAAAATAAAAGTTCTGTTCTTAACTCTCGTTAAGTATTCTCTTTTAATGATAAGCCAAACCTTGTGCATACGTTATTATATTTAATGGTTGTATTGCTTTAATACGTTTAAGGGTTTAAGGTTTAACGTTTTAAACGACTTAAACGTTTTAAACTTTCTGAAACTGTCTTGTTGCTTCAGTTTCGTTTACCTTCTTAATAAATATATCGTTCAATGATGGCAGAATTTCGTTGAATGAAATAATGCTTGCATCCTGTTTTAAAAAATTATTTAAAACTGATGACGTTTTGTATCCGTCTTTCATCTTTATTACCAGCGCATTGCTTTCCTGTAGTATCACATAAAACCCGCTGCTATCAAAGCTTTCAGGCATTTGTTCAAATCCTATTCTAAATAAATTTTCTTTGCAATCCTGTTTAATTTGTTTTACGCTTCCGTCTAAAATTTTCTTTCCTTTATTTACCAATACAATGTGATCGCAAATTTCTTCTACCTGTTCCATGCGGTGTGTGCTGAAAATAATTGTTGTTCCTTTTTTCGAAAGATTAAAAATTTCGTCTTTAATTAAATTGCTGTTCACAGGGTCGAGGCCACTAAAAGGTTCATCCAGGATCAATAATGGCGGCTCATGTAAAACGGTAATAACAAATTGCAGTTTCTGGCTCATACCTTTACTAAGGTCTTCCACTTTTTTATTCCACCAGCTTTGCATTTCAAACTTTACAAACCATTCTTTTATTTTTTTCACTGCATCCTGCCTGCTTAATCCTTTTAGCTGCGCCAGGTATAAAGCCTGTTCACCTATTTTCATTTTTTTATACAATCCTCTTTCCTCGGGCATGTAACCGATCTTATAAATATCATTAGCCGCATCAAATTTTTTGCCCTGAAAATTTATTTCGCCACTATCAGGAAAAAAAATTCCTGTTATCATTCTTAATAAAGTTGTTTTGCCGGCACCATTGGGTCCAAGCAATCCAAAGACGCTTCCCTGCTGAATAGAAAAGCTTATATCATCTACAGCTTTTTGTGTAGCGTAATATTTTTTTAAATTATGCAGATTAAGAATATTCATAAATAATTAGCTGATGTGCTGATGAGATAATATGCTAATATAACATACAAATATTAAAGGAAAGTTTTGAAACTAATCACCCCAATAACACAGCAGCCAATTGGCCTGCAATTTTTTCTCCGTCCATTGCTGCGCTTACAATACCGCCGGCATAGCCAGCGCCTTCTCCGCAGGGATATAAATTTTTTATTTGGGGATGATTAAGTGTTGTGTTATCTCTTGGTATTCGAACCGGCGATGAGGTTCGGCTTTCGGTTGCAACTATCACTGCATCATTGGTGAGATAACCTCTCATTTTTTTTTCAAATGATCTGAACGCGATCTTTAATCTTTCAGAAATAAAGCCTGGCAAAATATTTTTTATATCTACAGAATGTATTCCGGGTAAATAAGAACAACCAGGCAATGAAGATGAAATTTTATTTTCTACAAAATCAACTAAACGCTGTGCAGGTGCAACAAATTTTCCTCCGCCGGCTACATAAGCTTTTTGTTCAATTAATTTTTGAAATTCCATTAGAAGCAGAGGGTTATCTTTTTCAATTTTACATTTTGCATTTTGCATTTCATTAATTACATCCTCCAATTCAACCTGCACAACTATGCCGCTGTTTGCAAAAGGATTATTTCTTTTAGATGGGCTCCATCCATTAACAACAAGCTCTCCGTTATCAGTAGATGCCGTTGCTATAATTCCTCCGGGGCACATACAAAATGAAAATACTCCTTTGTTATCCACCTGGTCTACCAAGCCATACGATGCTGGTGGCAAAAATTCGTTTCGTGTTGTACAATGGTATTGGATATTATCAATTAAATTTTGAGGATGCTCAATGCGAACACCCATTGCAAATGGCTTTGCATGTATCAAAATATTTTTACTGTTAAGCAATGTAAAAATATCTCTTGCCGAATGACCCGTAGCTAAAATATAAGCATCTGCCGAAAATAAACCGTCACCAGTTTTTACTGCTTTAATTTTTTCATTTGAAATAATAATATCGGTAACTTTTTTTTCGAATAAAAAATCCCCGCCACATTCTACTATCTTATTTCGCATGGCAGTAATTATCTGCGGCAATTTATTGGTGCCGATATGCGGATGGGCATCAAATAAAATATTTTCTTCAGCTCCAAAATATACAAAGAGGTTTAAAATTCTGTCAATATCACCACGCTTATTACTGCGGGTGTACAGCTTGCCATCACTGTAGGTTCCGGCACCACCTTCGCCAAAACAATAATTACTGTCAGGATCAATGATGCCTTCCTTGTTTAATACTGCGAGGTCTCTTCTGCGTGCCCTTACATCTTTTCCTCTTTCCAGTATGATTGGCTTAATATTTTGTTCTATTAATTGTAATGCTGCAAATAATCCTGCAGGCCCCGCGCCAATAATAATTACTCTTTTTACCGCTTTGGAAACATCGGTGAAATTGAACTGCTGAATTTTTCTTGAATGAAAGGGTTCATTGATAAAAGCATTAACTGTAACATTCATCCAAACAGTTTTTCCCCTTGCATCAATGGAGCGTTTAAGAATATGAAATCCTTTTATTTCACTTTGCTTTTTACCGGAAGAGTTGGCAATTAATTTTTTTATTACAGCTTCATCAGCTGCTTCGGAGGGAAGAAGTTTGAGAGATATTTTTTGTTGCATATCAGAGCCAGGTTTTTATCCTGAAATCTTTAAATAATCAATGAGTCAATAGGTCACATCATACATTGTACATTGTACAATGTACATTAAAATGGCAGGTCGTCTACTGCATCAGATGGTGAGGATGAAAAGGTGTCAAGCGGCTCCAGGTGGCCATCTTCATCGGCTGCGGAAGTATTTGTTTGAAGCATTTGCTCAATTCTCCATGCATCTAAATTGGTAATGTAATTGGTTTTTCCATCCTTTTCCCACTTGCTTCCTTTAATATTAAAATGAACTTTTATTTCATCTCCAACATTTAATTTGTCGATGATATTTGTTTTGTCCTGTATAGCCTGAAACTTAACATAGTTGGTAATGGTTCTACCATTTATATCTTCGGATTTCTCTACAACAAATTCTCTTGTTTTAAAGGTTTCAGTACGTTGAACGGTATCATATTTGGCAATAAGTTTGCCGGTTAATTCGTAGCTCATTATTAAATTTTTTAATGGCTAAAGGTAAACTAAAAAATTTCTTTTAAGGCAGAATGAAGAAACATTTAGATCCAAAAATAAATTTTGTACTTTGATGTTTAGTTGTTGTATTCTCAATTTACCAAAACTATTACCGGGACAATTTTTACTGGCATATAAATCAACCTAACTAATATTTTTTTTAACCAGGCCTGACATAATTTTTATTATACGGGAAAATTTTGATAATTGCCTAAAAAAATAAAAGATATTGTGGATAATTAATTGAAAAAGATGACAGATAGTTATAATTAAGTGAAGAATATTTGCTGAATTCCATTATTAAAAAAATAAAAATTCAATGAAAGTCAGTACTGTAGTGGCAGGTAAAAAAACAACAGAATAAAAAATTTTTTTTTCAACAAATTATTTTGATATTCGCTGTCCACTCAAGAAATTTTCTTCTAAATTATTTTTTTACAAGAATCTTTTTTGGAACCACAGAAAACGAACAATTAAACTCTACTAAAGATTCATGGCATAATGGAGAAAGCTTGCGAAAAGGTTTGGTACAATTGTCTCAATATTATAAAAGATATCGTAGAGTGGCAGCATTATAAAACATGGTTCGAACCTATAAAACCTGTGCTCCTGAAAGAAAAAGTTTTAACCATTCAGGTGCCAAGTCAATTTTTTTATGAGTATATTGAAGAACATTATGTAAACCTTCTTGCAAAAACTTTAAAAAGAGAATTAGGAAAAGATGCAAGACTTGAATACAGGATAATGGTTGATAGTGGCAATAGTAACAATAAGCCACTAACGATGGATGTTCCGGGTCATGGATATAAATCATACTCAAATAACGAAATGGATTTTCCATTAGTCATAAATAATCCCGTTAAAAACCCGTTTGTAATTCCGGGGTTAAGAAAAATGCAGATAGATGCACAGTTAAATCCTGTGTATGTTTTTGATACATATGTTGAGGGGGATTGCAACCGTGTAGCACGCAGGGCGGGAAAAACAGTTGCAGAAAAGCCAGGCTCTACATCATTTAATCCATTGGTAATTTATGGCGGTGTAGGTTTAGGTAAAACACATCTTGCGCAGGCCATCGGCAATGAAGTGAAAAGATTGCATAATAATAAAGTGGTATTATATGTAAGCTCTGAGAAATTTATTAACCAATTTGTAGACCATAGCCGCAACAACGCCATAAATGATTTCATACATTTTTACCAGTTGATAGATGTTTTGATAATTGATGATGTGCAATTTTTTAACCGGGCAGAAAAATCGCAGGATGCATTTTTTGCCATCTTCAATCACCTGCATCAGAGTGGTAAACAACTTATATTAACTTCTGACAAACCACCTAAAGATCTGGAAGGCGTGCAGGAAAGGCTTTTGAGCCGTTTTCGCTGGGGCTTGAGCGCTGATCTTCAGATACCGGATTATGATACCAAGATCGAAATTCTTGAGAAGAAAATGAAGAATGATGGTCTTGAAATGCCGAAAGAAGTAGTAAAATATATTGCCTACAATATTCAAAATAATATACGCGAATTGGAAGGCGCTTTGATCTCGCTATTGGCACAATCTTCGCTCAATAAAAGAGAAATAGACCTTGAATTAGCGAAGAAAGTGTTACGAAATTTTGTAAAATCATCATCAAAAGAGATAACCATCGATACTATTCAAAAAATGGTGTGTGATTATTTTGATGTGCCTTATGATAAGCTTTTACAAAAAACCCGCAAGCGTGAAATTGTACAGGCAAGGCAGATATCAATGTTCCTGGCAAAAGCATTTACAAAAAATAGTTTGAAAACTATTGGTGAACATTTTGGCGGACGTGATCATACAACTGTTATCCATAGTTGCCAAACGGTGAAAGACCTTATGGATACCGATACTCTTTTTAAAGAAAGTGTTATTGAGCTTCAGCAAAAGGTGCAGTTAGCAGCTATGTAAAATCTTTGTTTGCTTTTTCTTCATTTTTACTTTTTACTTTTAAATTGATAGTGTATTTTTGCCACCCCTTAAATAACTGTATTAAGGAGAGGTGCCTGAGTGGCCGAAAGGAACGGTTTGCTAAATCGTCGTACGGGTTAAACTGTACCGTGGGTTCGACTCCCACCCTCTCCGCATCTTAGAAATTATTTTCGGGGCGTAGCGTAGCCCGGTTATCGCGCCACATTTGGGATGTGGAGGTCGCAAGTTCGAATCTTGCCGCCCCGACAAAAAAAACCTCTGATTTATTTCGGAGGTTTTTTATTTGAGTTAAGGAGGCCGTTTCGTTAGTCAACGAAACCGCCACGATAAAGTTGATTTTTTAAAAATGAAAAGTGTTTCTATTTGAAAATATCCTCTTACAAAAAATGTAAATTTTAACCCACATTGCAGCTATCCAGACTCTAATAGCCGTCGTTGTTGGGTTTCAATTTTTTTGAGTTCCACTTTGTGTACTACGGATTTTCGTTTTTTGAATGGCTTGTAGTTGGTCTTTAGGATGTCGTAAATGGCCTTTAGTTTTTCATTTGGCTGGGAACATTTTCTAACGGTTACCATTTTATCGAAGGTATTGGTACCGGTTGTGGTAATCACTTTTTGAGTATTACCTATTCGTACTATTTCCGACCAACAGCTGTTTATGTTGTGGTTCTTTAACTGGTATCTAACCGTATTGACCAACCAGTATGCCATTATTCCTAAATGCAAATGTGCCATTGTTGCCTTGTCGCTCTTATGGTAAATTGGCCGAAGGTCAAGGTCGGTTTTTAAGGTACTAAACGCACCTTCTATTTCTCTGATTGTGTTATAAATATTCCAAACCACCACCTCATCGGTTACCTTCATATTAGTGCGCAAAAAATAAATACCCAGGCTTTCCATTTTCTCATCATGTTTGGCCTGATCTTTTTTCCAGGCAAGTTCTGTTGCCCGGTTTGTTTTCCCGTCTGTGGTTACTTCAATGATATAATACTGCTGGGCAGAAGGGTATTTTTCTTTTGCCCGGCCAATGCGCTGATGAACCTTGTCCAATTTCTTAATGCCTCCCTTGCTGTGTATGGCAGTGTGGATTTTTTGTAATTCTTCTTCAAATCTTTTTTCAAACTGGCTTTTCATACCCGCTTCCTTCATTGCTTTATCAGGGCTTTTAACTTCCAGATAGTAGTCGGTGTTTTTATCTGTAGTAACCGGTTTTAGCCTGATGGTTTTCTTCGACTTTGTATCCAGCAGCACCGTTAGCCTGTCTGGCACTACCTGGTAATCTTTTAGTTTAGCCCTGCTGACACAAAGGTATTTGTATCCTTTTGCGGCTATCAATTTTAAATTGTCCTCAGTGGCAATGCCCGCATCCAAAACCACCACAGCGTTCGTGTTGCAGGTATGTGTTGATAGCTTTTCTATCATTTCAGGCAATATTTTATTATCGGCGATGTTGCCTTCCAATACAGAAGAATATTTTATAAAGCCTTCGATATTGACCACAAGAGCCAGCACCACTAATTTTGCATCCTTGCGTTTTTCCTTACTCCGTCCAAATTTGGCTAATTGGCTATTTCGTTTTTCACCTTCAAAATAGGTATTGGTAAGGTCATACAAAATAATTTTATCCTCTAAATCAAACAGGTTGTTGGTACGGTTGGACAAGTGTTTTTCCAGCGCATCTTTTACCTCGTATAAATGCAATGCACTTTGATACAATTTATCTTTTGTTAGCTTTTCCATATCATACCCTGTAAGCTCGCACACTGCCGAATTTTCTTTTATCCATCTTGTTGTTTTTAATTCTGATGCAGGGTACACTGCGCGGCTGATGACTTGAGTGGCCGCAAGTTTAGCTTCTTCTTCAGTAAAGCCCTGGGTCAAAAGCAGTTGTGTCAGTTGTAATTTTTCCCAGGTATTATGGCATAGCCATTCCGCCCCTATTTCCCTTACATTGCTGTGCTGAAGCGTGTCTGCATTTACCATCCTCGATAATTTTTCTACCGATGCGATATCAAACTTTTTTGACGAAATAATGCGCTGCCATAATTCATCCACATATTTTTTTACAATGGGGTCTTCTTCCTGTTCAAAGAGTGATTCCTTATGTTCCTTCTTTTCGGTCAGCCGTCTTTGGATTATATTCATTTGCTCTGGCGAAGCATCTTCCATAAAGCCAATATTCAATATAGTGCGATGGCAAATCCTGTTATCGGCATTACGATAACTTTCCACCAAACGGTAGTAGCCGCTTAGTTTACCAGTGTCTGGATGTTTACGTATGGAGCTTTTGAAATACAAGGCACAAAGGTGAGAAGGCCCGCGCAAATATGAACACCCCTTGTGTACTACAAGTCAAACGGAGGGTTTACAGCAACGATAGAAATCAGATGCAAGTATCTCCCCACAGTAAAAACAGGAATATTGCTATGGTTTTTGATGGAAATTTTTAAATTTTAACAATTAAAGAGGCAGTAGCTGCAATGTGGGTTAA
>DATCOF010000119.1:0-24416 GCA_036564845.1 Chitinophagaceae bacterium
GTAACGTTGGAGTCGTTTTGGATATAACTATAGGCTTATTCCAATTAATTGAAATGGTATTATTTTGTGCTTCTAAATGCTGAAAGGATAAAAATATACTAATCCCCGCAAAGACTGCTCTGAGAGAATTATAAAAAAAAAATTGTTTCATAAATTACATATTATTATTAATAAAATAACTATTATAATAAATCGATTCTCCGTTAAAACGGTAATGAGTTGCCTATTTCAAATTCGGCAAGATACTCATTTTTAGTATCCAGGGTTTTGAGTTAATTTACTATTAACCTGAGTTCGGGATAACAAATTGCTAAAAAAGAGTTGTAAAAGATAGAAAAATGGAATGATTTTTTATTTATAAATAGTTGATAATCAAATTACTAAGTCAATTATGAGAACTTCACTTTTCTCATACAAAGTTACGGAAATTTTTGTAAAAATTGACGACTTTTGCAATCATTTTGAAAATGAATTTAAAAAACCACTATAAGTCCTGAGTTTGCAACTCAGGACTTATAGACTTCGATGTTAGTTAAAAGTTCGGATTAGAAGATACGTATCAATAATATTTATTTTGCATCTGTTGGTGTTCAAATGGGTTTTGTGAGCGGGGTGCACCAACAACAACACTAAGAGTTGCTCTTCACTTTACAAAAGTTGTTCTTCACTTCACAAGAAAGGCTCTTCTCTTTACCAGCGAAGCACTTCCACAAATAAGCAAGGCTCTTAGATTCTCAAGCGAAGCCTTTTAACTAAGAAGAAAAGCTCTTAAATTATCAACCTAAGCCCTTCGACTGACAAGAAAAGGTTTGGCTTTAAAAGTTTTTATTCTTTTTTTATCAAATTTTATTTTTTTTTAAAAAGCTTCTTTTGCTGATTATCAGTAACTTCTCATTTCTTAAAAGGAAATAGCTTCTCAATGATATTGAACAACTTACATCAAAATAAGTAAATATACTATACTGCTAATCGTACAATTACCTTTTGGATATTACGCATCATAGTTTACCACTTATTTCAGAGCAAAGTTTACCAGTGTTTCAGTCTATAGTTTACCAGTTAGTAATTTACTTGGATAAATTATTTTAGATCAAAGTTTACCAGTTTCAGATAATCAGAGATTAACATTACGGCGCAAAGTTTACCACTCTTACTGGATTTGTTGTTAGCATTTTTTCACGGCATTGCTTTGTAAAAAAAGTATGGCCAATAAAGTGATTTCAATGCAATGTATCCCACCGGGCAAGTACATCTTGCCACTGTTAGCAAGTGGATATAATTTTACCGGTCGTTGTTAGGTAAAAAATTCTGTGGTAGTAGTTCTTCAATTTTATTGATAGGATGGGTTGCAATACGGCGCAATGTTTCTCTTAGCCATATAAAGGGATTTATGCCATTTAATTTGCAGGTGCCAAGCAAAGAGTACAACATAGCACTTCGCTGGGCTGCTTCGTGTGAGCCTGCAAATAAATAATTTTTCCTGCCTATGGCTACTGACCGGATGCTGTTTTCAACCGGATTGTTATCAATATTGAGCTTGCCATCGGTGGCATAAATACTCAGTTCATTCCATCTCTCTATGCTATAGCCCAATGCTTTTCCGATGGTGCTTTTGGGAAGTGTTTGTACATACTGCTCCTTCATCCACTGACCAAACTTCTGTAATATAGGTACGGCCTGTTGCTGACGAAGCGCCAGCGCCTGGTCAGGTGTAAGCTGTTGTTCTTTTATACTTCGCTCTATGGCATACAGGCTTGCAAACTGCTGTAGCGCATAAGCGGCACGTTGAGCATCATTGGCCTGGGCTTCATAAAACATTCGCCGGGCATGGGCCATACAATGCAATACGGTGATGTCTTCTTTATCTTTAAAGAAGTCGTAAACACTGTAGCCATCGGTTTGTAAATAGCCTTTAAAATGTTGCAGCACCTGCTGTGGGCCTTCTCTGCCGCGGCCAGGTTGATAATCAAAAAACACCAGCTTTTCTACGCTGCTGTGATATACCCAAAAGTATCCGCGGTGTGTTTGTCCCTTTTTATCTTTATCCAATACTTTGATGGGCGTTTCATCTGCATGCAGGTAATCCAGGCGGAGTGTATAATTTTTTAATGCTTCGTATACCGGTGTAATTAAGGAACAAGTGCCACTCACCATATCGGTTAGTGTGCTGTAAGCCATGTTGACACCATCTCTTTTAAAGCGCTCCATCTGCCTGTGCAGCGGCAGGTGGTCTACATACTTATCAATGCTGATCTGTGCCAGCAAGCCTGGCCCTGCAATGGCTTTAGGCAGTGGCCTTTCTATCATGGGCGCAATGAGTACACCTTCTCCACCTGGCTTTGCATATTTAGGACGAACAATTTTATTTACAAATAATTTACCGGGTTCATATTCCAGCTCTTCGGTAATTTCTTCACCTATTTTTTTTAAAAGGCTGATATTATCAGCAGGCTCAATAATTTGTTCTCTTCTTTCTAAATGTTCTGGTAATGGGTTGCGGCCCGGGTGCAGTTTGGCAGGCGTAATTTCTTTTGTAAGCTTTGTGTAGGAAATCTTTTTTGCGTCTGTAATTTGTACTGCTGCTATTGCTTCGGCCTGTATGTTGAGCGATAACTGCTCTGGCGTAATGGCATCACTTGTTACAAAACGCTCCTGCCTGAAACCGAAGATTATTTTTTTGAGTTGCGCCAGTTCCTGCTTTAAAAAAGCATTTTCTGTTTGCAATTTTTCGCATAAACTTTTGTAGTCAATATCTGTAGTTATCTCTTGCATTACGGATGTAAATTTCGCAAAGCAGATTCAATTACAGCAAGGCTTTGAGCATATTTATTTATCTACAGTATGTTGATAACGATTTTTCATTTTTATACTTTTCAGTTGTATTCCCTGTAATATTAATTGCAGTTGGGTGGCGCTCATGTGATAGCCGTCTGTTGTTTGCGGGCATTCGTAAGTACCCCGTTCCAGGCGTTTGTAATAAAGAGAGAGCCCATCGCCTTCCCACAGCAGCAGTTTTACCTGGTTACGCTTTTTATTAATGAAAATAAATATGCCGCCATTGAGCACATTGAGTTGCATGTGTTGCTGAACCAGACCACTCAGGCTATCGAAGCCTTTGCGCATATCCACCGCCTGGTTATAAAAATAATATTGTACAGAAGCAGACAGGTGCAGCACGGCTCAGACTATCAATGCTTTTAAAAAATTTGCACTCACCGGCTGATGGAAAACAATGCGCCTGCCATTGGTCAGGTGTAGTTCAACATTGGACTGAAGTTCTGTTGCAATATTTACTGCAACAAATGATCCGCTGCTGGCAGATGCCTGATTACGGTATACCTTGTACCAGTAATGAAATACATGATAGGCGATATTGTTTTGTAAACAGAATTGCTTTTGGCTCTGGCCGCTTTACTGCCAGGTGGCTATCATCGCAAACTGATGTTCCCGGATTTGTAGTCTGCTTTCCATTATTACTATTTGGAGCCAAAGCTAAACACTGGTTTTATTGAATGCAAGATGTACTTGGTCGATGGGATCCATACAAGCCACTGATGTTGGAACTAGTAACCCTATAACAGTGAACTTTAAAAGTTACTTTAAGGATTTATCAGGTAAGGCCACAATTTAAAAAATAAGTAAGACACAAATTGAATGGACAATTACCGAAAAACCTCAGGGAGAATATTATATTCCTAATACCGCTACATTGACAAAACAATAAAACAAGAATAGTTTTCTGCTTATTGTTTGTTTTTACTACGTTTATTTGTGCAGGGAGGTTGTTATCCACACCAACCGCCATAATGCTGCTTCGTGGTAAAAATGATAATTTATAATTATTGAAACGAATCTAAAATAACGTCCTAATTCCATGTGCAAACTTTGCTTCATGATCCAGCAGCCATCTTTTTCTCCAGAGATCACCGCCATAGCCAACAAGATCGCCATTGCTGCCTATTACTCTATGGCAGGGAACAACAATGCAAATCTTATTGCTGCCATTGGCAGTGCCTACTGCACGGATGGCTCTTACGTTTTCAATACGTTTGGAAAGATCCATATAACTGATATGTTTTCCGTAAGGGATATTCATTAGTTCATTCCATACTTCCTTCTGAAATGTAGTGCCAGTATGGGATAGCGACAGATCAAATATTTTTCTCTCTCCTGAAAAATATTCATCCAATTGTTTAATACAATTTTTTATAACAGCAGATTGCGGCAGAGAAAAATCAATTTCTTCTTCATTAATTTTTGTGCCTTTGTAAGAATTAATAAACAGTATCTCAGTAATCGCATCTTCAGTAGCGCTGATCAAAATAACACCAATAGGTGACTGGTAATATGCAGTTGAGGTTTTCAGTTTTTATTTTTTTTTAATTATTCATCCAACAAGCCCGAAAGATAGATAAGATCTTTTTGTTTATATCGGTTTTTATCGTCATCAAAACATTTGCTTAATTCTTCCAGCAAAAACTGGATGATGCGTTTATTGCTAAGTTGTTTATAATAGGATGGAGTAGGAGGCACTGAAATTCTTTTAAAATAATTCTCAACATCTTTATGTGTGTACATTTGGCCGTTTAAAGGATCAATAAAGAAATTAATTTTATTACCGATCTGCCCCGCAGGATTTGGATAATTATAATCCACATCAAAATAGGCGAGTATAAATTGCTTTGGAATATTAATGGCCCTTACCGGCAGATCGAGTAACTCACAAAGCACTGCATACAAAATTCCATTGGTGATTGCATTTCCTTTTTTGCCTTCTAAAACTTTATTTATAAAAAAATCTTCGGGAATATCATAAGCAACTTCAGCGCCTTTTAATTTGTAATAATTATACAAAATTCCGGTTATCACATTTGTTTGTTCCAATGGGGTAAGATAACTGTTAAGCTCCAGCCAGATATTCCTGCGAATTTTTTCGATCTCCTGCAGCATTGGTGTAGCAAGCATTTCAGGGTATTGATAACGGGCAACCAATAATGCCCCTTGCAACAGATCATGGGAACTATCCTTCCATTCAATAAAATCATTGGTAATATCCCTGAAATGTAATTTATGGATGAGCGACTCAATTCTTCCCTGCACTTCTTCATCCGGCGTGTTCTCCCACAAATGTTCAAGGTTGGGAATGATACCTCTTCCAAGTGAAACTATTCTTTCACTTACAGTGCTGAATACATCTTCATCGGGGTCGTCGATGAGATGAAAGAGGGCAGATATTTCTTTATTTTCCTGCATTTAGTTTCTATTAAGATGTTAGATCATTCAGTAAAATAATCAATGCTTTTTAGAAAAATAAATATCGGTAAATATCTTTAAAAAAATAACTTAAAACTTTTCCGCAAAGCTGTATAAGCAGCTTAAAATTTTTATACTTTCTTTTTCGCTGCCGCCTTTTTTGCAGGCTTTTTTCTTGTAGAAGTTTTTTTATCAAAAGCTTTTGGATCCTGGGCAATAATCATTTTCTTTACTGTTTCTAAAGAAATATCTGCAAGTTCCTCCGGAGTATATTTTGTTTTATTTGCGTTTGAATGCAGTTTCAACATTTTTTTACCGAAGCGTATGAATGGCCCCCAGCGCCCGTTCTCGATCGAAATTTTTTCTTCAGGCCATTGTTTTATATGCCTGTTAGCTTCTTTTTCGATCTTTTTTAATATCAGTTCATTACAATCTTCCTGGGTAAGTGTATCAAAATTATAAGCCTTCGGAATGTTTATAAAAAGACTATTCCATTTTATAAAAGGTCCAAAACGACCTTTGCCTTTTGTTATCGGCTTCTCATCATAAAACCCAATTGGGGCATCTTCTATTTGCTTGGCATTGATAATTTCAATTGCCCTTGTGAGATCAATTTCAGTTACGTCTTCACCTTTTGGAATAGAAATAAATTGCTCTCCCCATTTTACATAAGGCCCAAAACGACCAACATTTATTGACACTTCCAAACCTTCATGCTCACCAACTGTTTTAGGTAATTTAAAAAGTTCAAGGGCTTCTGCTAAAGAAATTGTTTCTATACTTTGGTTAGCTTTTAATTTTGCAAATCTTGGTTTTTCTTCATCATCCTGAACGCCTATCTGAACCATAGGTCCATATTTTCCCATTCGTGCAATTATCGGTTTACCATTAACAGGATCATTGCCTAATTCTCTTTCGCCAACAGATCTTTCAGCGTTTTCCAGTGTGTGTTCAACGTCTTCATGAAACGGCTTATAAAAATCTCCCACCATTTTACTCCAAATCTGTTTGCCTTCTGCAATTTTATCAAACTCCTCTTCAATATTTGCAGTAAAAGAATAATCCATCACTTCATCAAAATGCTTACTTAAAAAATCAGTAACAACAAGACCAAGATCGGTAGGAAATAATTTTGATTTTTCAGCACCGGTATTTTCATGCTGAATTATTTTTTGAATTTTATCGCCTTTAAGTTTTATAATATTCACATCTCTTTTTACACCTTCTTTATCCTTCTTCTCTACATATTTTCTTTTTACAATTGTACTTATGGTTGGTGCGTATGTGCTCGGCCTTCCAATGCCTAATTCTTCCAATTTTTTTACAAGCGAAGCTTCAGTGTATCTCGCTGATGTACGTGAAAATTTTTGTGTTGCTGTCATTTCTTCAAAGAGAAGTTTTTGGCCAACAGATAAATTCGGCAAACGGCTTTCACCTTCTTTTTCCCGATAGCTATCGGGATCATCATCATCACTTCCTTCGGTATATACTTTTAAAAATCCGTCAAATTTTATAACCTCTCCGGATGCAGTGAGGTCTTCATTATTTGTGCTGATACCGATCTTTGCAATTGTTTTTTCAAGGATGGCATCTTTCATCTGGCTGGCCATTGTTCTCTTCCAGATCAATTCGTATAAACTTTTTGTTTCATGATCAACATCAGAACTATTTTCCATGTACGTAGGACGAATAGCTTCATGGGCTTCCTGCGCACTTTCATGTTTATTCTTGTATTTTCTTATCTCGATATAATTTTCTCCGCAACAATTTCTAACAGCATTTTTAATATCATTGATGGCGGTCTCACTTAAATTTACGCTATCGGTACGCATATAAGATATCTTACCGCTTTCATATAACTTTTGTGCAAGCAACATTGTTTTACTAACTCCATAGCCAAGCTTTCGGCTTGCTTCCTGCTGTAATGTTGAAGTGGTAAAAGGTGCTGCCGGCGTACGTTTTCCGGGTTTTACCTGGATGTCTTTAACTGTATATTCTGCACCAATACAGCTTTGTAAAAACTTTTCGGCGGCTTCTGCTTCATGTTTTCTTCCATCCTCTGCTTTAAAAGAAATCGTTCTGTTATTAATATCTGTTGCTGCAAGTAAGGCTTCTACTTTAAAATGATTTGCAGGTGTAAACTGGTTGATCTCTCTTTCTCTTTCAACAATCAATCTTACTGCTACACTTTGCACACGGCCTGCGCTAAGTCCGCCGGTCATGCCGATCTTACGCCATAACACCGGGGATAATTCAAAGCCTACTATTCTGTCGAGGACACGCCTTGCCTGCTGTGCATTTACCAGGTCCATATTTATCGTACGTGGATTTAGTACCGCATTTTCTATAGCAGGTTTGGTTATCTCATGAAAAACAATACGCTTGGTTGTCTTAGGATCAAGACCAAGTACTTCTGCCAGATGCCAGCTTATACTTTCTCCTTCACGATCCTCATCCGATGCCAGCCATACTTCATCAGCTTTTTTGGCAAGTTCCTTAAGCTCTTTAACCACTCTTGCTTTTTCATCGGGAACTTTATAACGTGGCTTAAAATGATTTTTTATATCGATACCCATGTCATCTTTTTCAAGATCACGAATATGCCCGTAACAACTTTTTACTTCAAAATCCTTCCCCAAAATTTTCTCAATGGTTTTTGCTTTTGCAGGAGACTCAACTATTAAAAGGTTCTTTGCCATAATGTATCAATTCGTCAGCAGTATGTTTTTATTTATAGAGGCTGCACAACTGCAATATTAGCTTAAAATTGAAAATTCAAAATTTAATTAAACAACTTTCCACTTTAATGTTAACGCGCAATTATTATTTTGGTTGGTTTTTATATTATAAATAATTGCTATTGCTATTGCCAATTGGAAATTATAATTTGTGCAACATTGCTAATTACTTATAGAAAATAACCCAAAGATAATAACTATGAAGGTCGTAATTGTTGGTTCGGGAAACGTGGCCACTGTATTGGGAAAGGTAATACACAATGCGGGGCATGAGATTGTGCAGGTATTAAGCAGAAATGAAAATCATGCAAAAGAACTTGCGAAAATTTTTAAGTGTGCATCAAGCAGTTTTAAATCTACAGAATATAAAGAAGCAGATATTTATTTGTTGGCAATAACGGATACGGCACTGTATCATTTAGATCAGTACCTGCAGCTTGGGGAAAAATTAGTGGTACATACTGCTGGCTCTGTTTCAAAAGAAGTATTAAAAAATATTTCTTCCAGGTACGGAATAATTTATCCACTGCAAAGTTTGACAAAAAATTTTGGTAAAAAGGTTGCCGAAATTCCTTTATTGGTGGATGGGAGTAACGATGAAACAAAATCTTTCATCCGGGAATTTTGTAAAACATTTGCAAGTAATATAACCGTAGCTAATGATGAGGAACGACTGAAATTTCATGTAGCTGCTGTTTTGGTAAATAATTTTACCAATCATTTATTTGCTATGGCAGAGGAATTCTGCAAACAGGAAAATATAGAATTTGAAAAGCTATATCCTTTGATAGATGAAACTATTCATCGCATAAAATCACATTCGCCCCATGATGTACAAACCGGCCCGGCAATAAGAGAAGATATATATACATTGGGCAAGCATCTTCAAATACTTTCAGCACATTCCGATCTGAAATATCTTTATTTAAAGCTTTCAGAAAGCATTTTAAAACTTCATCAAAAAAAATAATCCTGTTTTCTACTTTGGGAAAATCAAAACCCGTTTGTACGGTATAGCTTAATTTTGTCTGCGATAAAGAAAAAGAAGATGTATACCGTTACGTTTAAGTTTGAACAGAAAGGATTAGAGCCCATTACGATAAATAATGTTGAGCATGATCAATCAATTTTAGAAGTTGCGCTTACCAATGATATAGTACTTCATCATAATTGCGGAGGTGTATGTGCCTGCAGTACCTGTCATTTATATGTTGAAAAAGGCGAAGATTTTTTGGAAGAGCTAAGTGATAAAGAAGAGGATTTTATTGACAGGGCAATAAATCCAAGATTAAATTCCAGGCTTGGTTGCCAGTGTGTACTGCTGGAAGGAGATGGTGAAGTTGAAGTTACTTTGCCGGATCAAACACAATTTTTAGGAGAATAATTATTATTTAATTGAAGATTGAAATTCAGAATTATAAACCGGTATTTTTAGAATTGAGCAATTTTTACATTGAGTTATTTTAGATTATGACACATTTTGAACCACCCATTCATTGGAACGATCACGAAGATATTGCCATGAAATTATATGAGCGCTTTGGCAATGATTTTGGCGAAAGCAAAATATATCGCATCCGTTTTACTGACCTGCTTAAATGGGTTTTGGAAATTCCAAACTTTGCCGGCAAGGCAGAAGAAAGTAATGAAGGCCATTTAGAAATGATACAAAGCGGATGGGTGTACGAGTGGAGGGACAATCAAAAATAATTAACCAAATTACATTGATGAATATTCTTGAAGAATTTAAAAACATTACAACATTTGTATTTGATATGGATGGCGTGCTCACCGATGGATCGTTATTGATATTGAGTGCTACAGAATACCTGCGCAAGATGGATATAAAAGATGGCTATGCAATGCATGTTGCTGCTAACAATGGTTATCGCATGGTGGTAATATCAGGAAGTACTTCAGATCCCGCAATAACAAGGTTACATCACCTTGGAGTGAAGGATGTTTTTATGGGTGTTCCCGATAAAAAAGAATTGCTGCTGAAATATATAGCAGAACATGATCTTAACCCTTTGGAGATTTTGTATATGGGAGATGATATTCCCGATTATGGATGTATGGGTGTTGTAGGACTATCGTGTTGCCCGGCAGATGCAGTGAGTGATTTAAAGCAAAAAGTAAAATATATATCTCCCTTTAATGGTGGCCACGGCTGTGTTAGAGATGTAATAGAAAAGGTTTTAAAACTGCATGGGAAATGGGAGTTAAATTGAGGTGTCAATAAATAACTTCTTAATAAATATTTCATGAATCTTACGGTGGCATTTTTAAAATTGATACGATGGCCTAACCTGTTTTTTATTGCACTCACCCAGGTTTTATTTTTCTACTGCATACTTCCTTTTGTTTACAAAGGCATACAAACAACAGGGTTATCATCTACCATTTTTTATTTCCTGATTGTTGCTTCAATAACAATTGCCGCCGCAGGATATATTATTAATGACTACTTCGATCTTAATATCGATTTGATAAATAAGCCATCTAAACTTATTATAGAAAAACATATCAACAGGAGGTGGGCAATTGTTTTTCATCTTTGCTTATCTACTATCGGATTTATAATAAGTTGCTATGTTGGATATAAACTCAGAAATATTTATATACCTTTTTTAAACCTGTTAGCAATTGCAGGCTTATGGTTTTATTCAACCACATTTAAAAAAAAATTATTGATAGGCAATGTGCTTATCTCCCTGCTCACAGCGTGGGTTATATTGGTAATTACGGTAGCAGAATTTAATCTTAACCGCAGTGCCGATGTAAAAACATTCATCATTCCAAGGCTTATGAAAGTTTCATTTTTGTATGCCGGTTTTGCATTTACAATTTCACTTATCCGCGAAGTAGTAAAAGATATGGAAGACATACAGGGCGATCTAAAATACGGATGCCAAACCATGCCAATTGTTTGGGGCATTCCTGTTTCAAAAGTTTTTGCCGGCGTATGGTTAGTTGTATTAACCGGGGCTGTTGCAGTTTTACAAATTTATGTGCTGCAGCTCGGCTGGTGGTTCTCTGCCCTTTATTGCGTATTGCTCATCATCATTCCTTTGCTATGGATACTTGATCAATTATACAAAGCACAGGTAGCTACAGATTTTAAAAGGTTGAGCAGCGTCATAAAAATTGTAATGCTTACAGGTATTGTATCAATGATATTTTTTAAGATCTATTTATAATGAATAAAGGTTTAGTGGTTTAGAAAAGTTTAGAAGTTTAGTAAAGATTTAGAAGATGCGAAGAATAATTTTAGCTTCCCAGTCACCACGCCGAAAACAATTATTGCAATGGGCTGAAGTTCCCTTTGATGTTATGATAAAAGAAACGGATGAAAGTTATCCAAAGCATTTATCTTCAAATGATGTTGCCATACATATCGCAAAAAATAAAGCAGTAACCATAAAGTTTTCAGAAGGAGATTCAATTCCAATCTTAGCCGCAGATACAATTGTAGTTCTAAAAAATGAGATAATTAGTAAACCAACCGATAGGGAAGATGCAATAAATATCCTTTCAAAATTATCCGGCAATAAGCATCTTGTTATAACAGGTGTTTGTATTTTATTTAATAACAAAGAAATTATTTTTGCAGATACCACAGAAGTTGAATTTCATGATCTCACCATGGAGCAAATAGTTTTTTATGTAGATAATTACAAACCGTACGACAAGGCAGGCGCCTATGCGATACAGGAATGGATTGGTGTTGTTGGCATCCGTTCCATCAATGGAGATTTTTATAATGTTATGGGCTTGCCGGTAAGTAGGGTAGTAAAAGAATTGAATAAATTATAAGAGAGAATTCTTATCTTCCTTTTACCAACGCTTAACTTATGAAGGAAAAGCTTCTGCAATACATCTGGCAGTTTCAATATTTTAATAAGAATGAACTCGCTACAATTGACGGAGACCCGCTGCAGATAATTCATTGCGGTAGTTTTAACACCAACCAGGGCGCAGATTTTTCTGAAGCAAAAATTAAAATTGATAACACCACATGGGCGGGTAATATTGAATTACACATCAAGTCATCTGACTGGAATTTGCACAATCATTCTGCTGATAAAAATTACGGCAACATAATTCTTCATGTTGTTTGGCAACATGATAAAGAAATAAATATTGCCGGTAGTATCTTACCAACACTGGTTTTACAAAACAGGGTCTCAAAATTATTATTGAATAAATATGAAGAGTTGATGAATACTTCTTCATTTATTCCCTGCGAAAATCATGCTCATACAATTAATCACCTTACACTTTTAAGCTGGAAACAAAGATTGCTTGCTGAAAGATTAGAGAATAAATCATCTGTCATCTTTTCATTTTTAAAACAAAATAATTTTCATTGGGAAGAAACTTTCTGGTGGCTTATTGCAAAAAATTTCGGGATAAAAGTAAATGGTGATGCATTTGAAAAGATAGCAAGATCTTTATCCGTAAACATTCTTGCAAAACACAAGAATCAAATTCACCAACTGGAAGCATTATTACTTGGGCAGTCAGGTTTATTGGAAAAAGAATTTACAGAAGACTATCCTAAGATGTTGCAAAAAGAATATAAGTTCTATAAAAAGAAATATAAATTGGAGCAGCCGCAGCTACAATTATTTTTCCTGCGCATGCGGCCGGCAAATTTTCCAACACTCAGGCTGGCACAGCTTGCAATGCTTATCAGCCACAGCACACATTTGTTTTCAAAAGTTAAAGAGAGCAAATCAATTTCAGAAGTAAAAAAGCTTTTAGCTGTTACTGCCAACGATTACTGGCATTATCATTATGTATTTGATGAAACATCCGCTTTCAAAAAGAAAAAATTGGGTACGCAAATGATAGATAATATTCTTATCAATACAATTGTTCCAATATTATTTGCTTATGGACTTCACCATAATGAACAGCAATATAAAGACAAAGCCATTGAATGGCTTGAAGATATATCTCCTGAAAAAAATGTTATCACCAAAGGTTTTGAAGCGCTTAAATTTTCTAACAAAAATTCATTTGATTCGCAGGCTTACATCCAGTTAAAAAATGAATACTGTAATAACAAGCGCTGCCTTGAATGTGCAATAGGTAATTCTTTATTAAAAGGAATATAATTTATTATCTTGGTCATTTGTCAATAAGTCAATCCAATTAAACTTAATGACTAATTACCTATTGACTCATTGACCAATTAATAATTCTACCAATTATATGTAATATTCATTATCAGATCAGGGTGCAAACTTTTTGCAACAGGACAATTATTGCCGGTAGTTTCTAAAAGTGATTTTTGCTCTTTATTCAACTGCAAAGGTGGAAAATGTAGCGTAACATCAATTTGCCCAACTCTTCTCGGATCTTTTAACATATGTTTTATTACATTAATTTTTGTATCCTTTAATTCAATTTCCATACCCCTCGCTTTTAAAGCCATAGTTGTTATAAGGCACGTTGCCAGTGCAACACAGAGCGTATCAGTAGGTGAAAACTTCTCGCCTTTACCCCTGTTATCAGTAGGTGCATCTGTTTCTATCACCGTTCCGCTTTGCAAATGTGTGGCGCTGCAGCGCAGATCTCCCTCGTATATTATTGAAGCTGTCATTGTGTATTTTTGCATAAATTTACACAGTAAAACCTCAATACATTGTACATGCGAAAACTATTTTTTATAATTCTCTCATTGGTCATTACTTTCTCTTCATTTGCGCAAAAACAAAGTAAAAAAGAAAAGCGTGACCTAAACCGTAAAAGGATAGATGCACTTATTAAGCAGGAAGAAGAAGGTGTAATTGCATATAAAAAACATACAGCATTTGGCGGCAAACTTATCAATAATGGCTACGGCGCTTTTATGGAGATTGGGAGAATGAGCTCCCCCAAAAAAGGAATGCTTTACCAGTTTGAAATATCCGAATATAAAAGTACAAGAGAAGAAAAACAAAGCAATCTCTACGCATACAGCACACCATTTATTTTTGGTAAACAAAACTTTTTTTATCCGATTAAGTTAGGTGCGCAACAGCAAATATTGTTTGGCAATAAATCAAATAAGAACGGTGTAAGTATTACAGGAAATTTTGGTGGAGGCATAAGCGTTGGTTTACTTCGTCCATATTATGTACAGCTTGGCGCAACAAATACTTATGCAAAATATGCATCGGCCGATAGCGCAAAATTTTTAGATCCGTCCGGGATCAGCGGTGGGCCTGGTTTTAGCAAAGGCTGGAGTGATATGACCATAGATCCCGGCGCTTACCTAAAAACAGCGTTGCGGTTTGATTATGGAAGTTATAACGAAATTGTATCAGCTTTAGAAGTTGGTATAAGCGCAGATTACTATTCTAAAAAAGTTCCATTGATGGTATATGAAACAGCTAAACAATTTTTCTTTACCGGGTATGTTGCAATAATATTTGGCAGAAGAAAATGATTTACTTAACATTTTTTTGTTACCACGATATAGCACTTCAATTTCAGCAATAAAAAAAATGCAGGATATACTAACAGAACCAATTCAACCCAAAAACAAAAAACCAAATTGGCTTAGGGTAAAGTTGCCGATCGGCGAAGAATATAAGCACGTAAGAAGTTTAGTTGATGCACATAAACTACATACTATCTGTGAAAGCGGAAACTGCCCAAACATGGGCGAATGCTGGGGTGAAGGCACTGCAACTTTTATGATACTTGGAAATATTTGTACAAGGAGTTGTGGCTTTTGCGCCGTTGCAACAGGCCGTCCATTACCCGTTGATTGGGACGAACCACAAAGAGTTGCGGAAGCAATTCATTTAATGAAAGTGAAACATGCTGTTGTTACTTCAGTTGACAGGGATGAAATAAAAGATGGTGGTTCTATAGTTTGGCACAATACAATTAAAGCCATTAAATCTTTAAACCCAACAACGACTTTAGAAACTTTAATCCCTGATTTTAAAGCAGAGAAAGAAAATATACAACGCATCATTGATGCGGCTCCGGAAGTTGTTAGTCATAATGTGGAAACAGTAGAACGATTAACAAAGAGAGTAAGGATACAGGCAAAATATTGGCGCAGTATGCAAACACTCCGTATTTTAAAAGAAGGCGGAATGCGAACAAAGAGCGGCATCATGCTGGGACTGGGAGAAACAAAAGAAGAAGTAATTCAAACTATACATGATCTTAAAGACAGTAATGTTGATGTAATTACAATTGGTCAATACCTTCAGCCATCAAAAAAACATTTAGATGTTGATCGCTTTGTTCATCCCGATGAATTTGCTGAGTACCGCGAAATTGGCTACCAGCTTGGATTTGATTATGTAGAAAGCGGCCCGTTGGTTCGTTCATCTTATCATTCCGATAAGCATGTTATCCTGGGTTACGGAAGAAATAAATGGGAAGAAGAAAAAGTATTGCAGAAAATTTCTGAATAAATTTTTAATTTTAATGTATGGGCATTGCAGACAAAATAATTCCTCATTACACTTACGATGACTGGATAAATTGGGAAGGTAAGTGGGAACTTATTGAAGGTTATCCAATTGCTATGAGTCCTTCACCAATTCCTCCACATCAAAGAACTGCCGCAGAATTACAAACTGAACTTGTATTAGCGCTGCGAAAAGCAAAGTGTAAAACCTGCAGAGTATACCATCCTATGGATTATAAAATATCTGACGATACAATACTGGTTCCTGACATATTAATTATTTGCGGAGAGGTAAAGAAAAAATATTTAGATTTTCCGCCTGCGCTTATTGTTGAAATTTTATCTCCTTCAACAGCATTAAGAGACAGGCATACTAAATACCAATATTATCAGCAACAGGGAGTAAAATATTATTTGATAGTTGACGCGGATAAAAAAATTATAAATATTTACATGATCGAAAATGGCGAATATTCTTTGCAGGAAAACAACAACCCATACTCTTTTCAATTTGATGATGAATGCTCTATAACTCCTGATTTTACTAAAATATTTTATTAATTTTTATGTCCCGTTATTTTATTTTTATTGCTATTTTATTTTCCTGTTCTGTATCATATAGCCAGCTGAGATGGAAAAATGTTGATTCGCTATATCAACCTTTGCCTACATCAATTCATGTTTATTATACAAATGAAAAAATTGATACCGCGTCATTCAGGGCATACTATTTAATTGCCGACATACAAGACAAGCATTTAAATTTTACTTCAGACACATCTTATAAAAGAAGATTAACGCCATTGCAGTTCTATAAAAAAAATGAAGAACCTCTTGTTGTGGTAAACTGTGCATTTTTCAGCTTTGATAAAAATAGAAATTTAAGTCTTGTAATAAGAGATGGAAAATTGATCGCATACAATTTAGCATCATTAAAAAATAGTGGCAAAGATTCCGCAGTTCCAAAAATTCCTTTTCGCAGTGCGATAGGAATAACAAAAAACAGGCATGCTGATATTGCATGGACATATACAGATTCTTCTTTTAAATATGCAAGAGCATCGCAAACTGTTATTAAGCCAAGAGATGCACCGGTATTGTGTTGTGAGCTTTCTCAATCTGAGATCGAAAAAAAAAGATCAGAAGAAAAAAAATGGTATTCAAACACATTTAAAAAATGGAAAATGAATACCGCTGTTGGCGGTGGGCCGATGCTTTTACAAAACGGGCAAATTTATATTACCAATGAAGATGAGAAAATGTTTACGGGCAAAGCTCTAAATGATAAACATCCACGCACTGCAATTGGATATACAAATGATAATAAACTCATCATCTTAGTTGTGGAAGGAAGAAGCGAATCCGGCGGAGGCGCAACCTTTGCACAGGAAGCACAAATATTTAAAGACCTTGGTTGTGTTGAAGCATTAAACCTTGATGGCGGTGGCAGCAGTTGTCTTTTGGTAAATGGTAAAGAAACAATAAAGCCATCTGATAAAGAAGGGCAAAGAGCAACACCGTCAATGTTTATTATTAAAGAGAAGCATTAATTGGTTCGGATCTCATATCCCAAACCAAAGCACTGGCGCCAAGTATAGCTGCATCAGATTCTTTTAACTCACTAAAAATTAATTTTACTTTATTTTGAAAAATAGGAAGAAGATTTTTCTCCATACACTCCCTTGTTGGCTTCATAATCATATCACCTGCTTTTGTTAACCCACCAAATAAAATAATTGCTTCAGGAGAAGAGAACATAACAAAATTTGCCAACGCCTGACCTAAAATTTTGCCGGTGTACTCATATACTTTTTTTGCAAGCTTATCATTTTTCATTGCACACTCGTAAACGAATTTGCTGTTTATTTCTCCCGAAGAACTTCTTAATAAACTTGTTTTATCAGGATTTTTTTCCATCAGTTCCACAGCGGTTTTTGCTACGCCTGTAGCAGAGGCATATACTTCAAGAGAACCACGCATGCCTGTACCGGTATGCAGCCGGCCTCCGGGAATTACGATAGTATGGCCCAATTCTCCCGCAAATCCATCATGACCTAAAATTAATTGTCCATTGGCTACAATCCCGCTGCCCACGCCTGTTCCAAGGGTTATCATAATAAAATCTTTCATCCCTCTTGCAGCGCCGTAGGTCATTTCGCCAACTGCTGCTGCATTGGCATCATTGGTTAAAGCAGCAGGCAGATTAAATTTATCCGACATCATTTTTGCTATCGGAATAATTCCCTTCCATTTTAAATTTGGCGCATATTCAATTGTGCCTGTATAATAATTTCCGTTGGGTGCGCCAATACCAATTCCCTGGATATTTGATTTTTTTACTTTCTTAATTACGGGTTGTAATGTTTTATATAAGGCATCAATAAATTCTTCGATCTTAGGATATTGATCGGTACGCAGTTCACCCTGTTGAATGATCTCGCCCCTGTGATTTACAATCCCATATTTTGTATTGGTGCCACCAATATCAATTCCTATAGCAAGATCGTTTGAGATATCCATCAGATTTATTTAACTGTTTACGCTTCCAATGCACCTTCTGGAGAAGCTTCAACTACAACAGGTGTATCGTAATCCACTCCCTGTTTTCTTAAAATTCCTTTTACAACAAATGCGAATATGGCAAGATAGGCAAAACAAACAACCGGCACCCAATACGACTGATGAATTCCTGATCCCGCCACATCAGATTTTGATTGAAGAAAATCTGCAAGCTTGCCTTGTATAGGAGGAATAATTCCTCCACCAAGTATCATCATAATTAAAAATGCAGAACCTTCAGTTGTATATTTTCCCAATCCGGTGATTGATAAATTAAAAATGCTAGGCCACATAATTGAGCAAAATAAACCGCCACTTAAAAAAGCATATATCGCAATAGTACCGGTATTAAATAATCCAATAACCATTGCAGTAACTCCCAACAAACTAAAAATTAAAAGTGTTCTTGCAGGTTTATCTTGCGCTACATAAAATGCTGCAATTTGTACCAGCACACACACTACATAATAATATAGAGGACTCATATCATTTTTTGCCAATGTATTTACACCAATAACAACACAGAATGCAATGAGCGGAACAACCCCTAAAAGAATTTTTTTTGTTTGACTGCTGAAATTAAAAGCCGGGATAGAGCCTGCCCATCTACCTATCATTAAACTGCCCCAATACAATGAAACATATTTTGCTGCCTCCGAGGATTGCAAGCCTCCAAAATCCTGTTGCTTTAAAAGTTCACTTAAATTACTAACAATGGTAACTTCTACTCCTACATAAACAAAAATGGCGAGCATACCCAGCACCAACTGCGGATATTTCATAGCCCCCCAACCTTCAGGATTTTTAATAGCCCTCCAATTAGAAATAAGAAGGCTTAACACCACCACAGCCAATGCACCAAACAGCCATTTCATTCTATATGTTTCCATATCGTGCTTTGCTGCAGCAGTGGCATTTGTAAGATCTGTTTTGTAACTATTAAATACAGGCACAAACATTATTATCAGTAATCCTGTAATTATTAATAATGTGTACAATGCTTTATTGGCTTTTTCAACTTCTTCTATTAAAATACCCGAGGGCACTTTTTTTGAAAAATAAAATAAAGCGGCTGCTCCAATAAAAAGTATACCTACACATGCATATAAAAGAATTACTTTGTCAAGACCTAATGATTCTATTTGTTCGGAAGTAAGTGCCGCTGTTGTTCCAAATAATGCCAGGGCAACAATGATAGGTCCGATCATTGTTCCAAAGGAATTTATGCCACCGCCTAAATTTACGCGGCTTGTTCCTGTTGCAGGGTCGCCCAGTGAAATTGCGAAAGGTTGTGCTGCTGTTTGCTGCAGCGAAAATCCTAACGCCACTATAAATAAACCAACAAGTAATCCGGTAAAAGTATTTGCATTCACAGCAATTATCATAGCAACTGCTCCTATCGCAGAGAATAATAATCCATAAACAATACTCTTTTTATAGCCCCATTTTCCAACAAGATCCTTACCACCAAAAGATCCGTAGGCAAATAACCCTAATGCGCCCAAATAGTAAGCGCCATAAAATGCAAAATCGATCAATTGACTTTGAAATTGATCCAGGTTAAAATAGTGTTTGCAGAAAGGAATAAAAACACTGTTACCGGCAGCAATAAATCCCCAAAAGAAAAATACTGTTACCAATGTGGTTAAGGCGCCATAATTAGTTTCCTTTAAACCAGCGCCACTCATTTTAACAGGAGTTGTATTTGTAATTGACATTGCCATAGCAATAAATTTAGAAGTTGAAAGTAACAGATTTTTTTTACTTTGTAAGTTTTGATTTATAATTTTTTAATAACAAAATCATGCTTAATTTGATCATGCATTTTATTTAGACAAATGGAAATAATACATGTTAGTGCAGAATGTTATCCTTATGCTAAGGCTGGTGGCCTGGGAGATGTGGTGGGTGCATTACCAAAATATCAAAATAAACTTGGCCACATTGCCAAAGTGGTAGTGCCAATGTATCGCACAAATTTTTTGTATCAAAATGAATTTGAGGTAGTGAGCAAAGGCGGATTCGGCATGGCGCATTATTGGTTTAATTACACTGTTATAAAAGAATCTACCAACCAGCTTGGCTTTGATCTTTATCTCATTGACATAAATAATTTATTGGACAGGAAAAAAATTTATGGCTATGAAGATGATATTGAAAGGTTCACAGCTTTCCAAATTGCAGTGGTTGACTGGATAAATAAATGGGAGCATTTACCTGACGTAGTTCATGTGCACGATCACCAGACAGCACTCATTCCTTTCATGATGCAGAATTGCAGTTCTTATCGTCGTCTTTCAATTGTTCCCACCGCTCTTACAATTCACAATGCACAATACCAGGGATGGATGGATTGGAATAAATCGAGTTACCTGCCTAATTGGGATAAATGGAAATGGGGTTTATTGGAATGGAATAAAACAATTAATTCATTAGCGTGCGGAGTTCGTTGCGCATCAAAAGTTACAACAGTTAGTCCCGGTTATTTAAATGAATTAAAATATAATGCCAACGGTTTGGAAGTGCTTTTTGAATATGAGAAAGGAAAATGTGTTGGCATATTAAATGGTATAGATGAAGAAATCTGGGATCCGGCAACTGATACATACGTCGAAATCCAATACAGTGTTGAAGATGCGGATGATGGTAAGGCTGCTAATAAAAAGATATTGTGCGATCAGTTTGGGCTTGATGAAAAAAAACCTCTGATAATTTTTATTGGGCGATTGGTAGGAGAGAAAGCCGCAGATCTTTTGCCGCAGGCAATTTCTGATTCGCTTTATTACATTAATGGTGCAATGAATTTTTTAATTTTAGGAAGCGGTGATCCTTCTGTAGAATATCAATTGCAACAATTGAATGATAAGTTTGTAGGATATTATAATTCGCAAATTGGTTACAATGAGAAATTAGCACACCAGATGTATGCAAGTGCAGATTTTTTATTAATGCCCAGCAGGGTAGAGCCTTGCGGATTAAATCAAATGTATGCCATGCGCTATGGAACAATTCCTATGGTTCGTAATACAGGTGGTTTAAGAGATACAGTAAAAGATTTTGGTGAAGAAGGCGGTTATGGTATTACATTTAACCAGGCAAGTGTAGGCGATATAACCAATTCAGTTTATCGTGCAGTACAATTATATTCACAAAAAAAACAAATTGGCAATATCTGCAAACAAATTATGCAAATAGATAACAGTTGGGAAAACAGCGCAGGAAAATATATTGAATTGTATAAAACCATTTGAATGGAGAATTGTAAAATTGAGAATGGAAAAATTTTAATCACCTAAAAAATAAATATATTGAGAAAGAAAAACATTCTAAAAGAAAAGACCTTTGCATTTGCTGTAAGAATTATTAAACTTTATAAATACTTAAAGAGTAATCATAATGAATATATTTTATCAAAGCAAATTATTAGAAGTGGAACAAGTATTGGAGCGTTAATAAGAGAAAGTGAGAATGCAGAAAGCAAAAAGAATTTTATTCATAAATTAAATATTTCATTAAAAGAAACTGATGAAACACAATATTGGTTAGAATTATTATATGAAACAGAATTTATAACAAAAAAAATGTTTGATTCAATAAATTCAGATGTTGAAGAATTAATAAAAATGTTAGTAGCAAGCGTAAAAACAACAAAAATGAATCTAAAAATTACAACCTGCAATCTCCATTCTACATTATAAAATTCTCAATTTTATGTCAATAAGTAAATCTCTCATCTCTGTAATTCTTGGCGGTGGTGCAGGCAGCAGGCTATATCCTCTTACTAACGCAAGAAGCAAGCCTGCGGTACCTATTGCAGGTAAATACCGGTTGGTTGATATTCCTATTTCCAATTGCATCAACTCAAACATTAACCGGATGTATGTGTTAACGCAATACAATTCTGCATCACTTAATAAGCACATAAAGAATACATACCAATTCAGTGCATTCAGCAGTGGCTTTGTTGATATTCTTGCGGCAGAACAAACGCCGGATAATCCAACATGGTTCCAGGGTACAGCTGATGCAGTGAGACAATCAGTGCGGCATATTGAAAAAAATGAATTTGAATATGTATTGATATTATCAGGTGATCAATTGTATCAAATGGATTTTACAGAAATGTTCGCCAGTCATCTTAAGAGTGGCGCTGATATTACGATTGCCACTATTCCTGTTACTGAAAGAGAAGCAACTGAATTTGGCATTCTTAAAGCAGATGAAAATAATCTTATCACTTCATTTATTGAAAAACCAAAAAAAGAATTACTCCCTGATTGGACAAGTGATACCGGCGATGACATGAAACACGCCGGCAGAAAATATCTTGCTTCTATGGGCATTTATATTTTCAATAGAAAATTATTATTTGATCTTTTAGAAACTGAACATAAAACAGCCACAGATTTTGGAAAAGAAATTATACCGGATTCGATAAATAAATATAAAGTCACCAGCTTTCAATACGATGGTTATTGGACAGACATTGGTAACATTCATTCTTTTTTTGAGGCCAACATTGCTTTAACGCTTGACCTGCCGCCGTTTAATTTATTTGACAGTAATAAAATTGTTTATAGCCGTGCAAGAATGTTACCGCCTGCAAAGATCAGCGGTACAACTTTGGAAAAAACAATTATTGCAGAGGGCTGCATCATTCATGCATCAAGGCTGGAAAGTACAGTAGTCGGCATTCGTACAAGGATCGGCATTGGCACTACAATCTTAAACAGCTATATAATGGGAAGTGATTTTTATGAAACGCTTGAAGAAATCCAGGATGACATAGAACACGGTTTGCCAAAGATTGGTATTGGCGAGAGAAGTTATATAAAAAATACAATTGTTGATAAAAATTGCAGAATAGGTAGTGACGTAAGAATCAATGGCGGCACAGATTTACCGGATAGCGATCATGCACTATATACTGTAAAAAGCGGGATTGTTGTTATAAAGAAAAATGCTGTTCTCCCTGATGGATTTGTAATTTGATAATGTTTACTGAACTACAGTAAGATCGTCCATACAAACCTGTTTTTTTGTTGCCGTTGTTCATCATTATTGTCATCGATGGTCCAATCTTTAAGGCGATCATCAATTGTTGACCTCAATATTTTCATGGTATAATTTTTCTTAACTGCAACAGGCTTTATCATACTTTCATTCACGCCATTCACAGAAATTTTTGTAGCGATCCATGATGTGTATAATCTTGGGATAGTTACGCCTAATATCATTCCCGGTAATCCATTTATTGAGCAAGGCCCGCCGGGGATAAGGATCTCATCAGTATAAAAAGCAAAAACATACACGCTGTCAAATATTTTTGCAACTGCCTTTCTGCAATTAAATCCGACAATAACTCTGTTCTCATTTGTTATCTTCCATTCCAGCTTTGGTATTGAATCCTCAATATTAAAATTTGATCCCCATACATTTTTTTGCATATTGAATTTACCTGCGTTATAATCATAATACCAAATATTTTCTTCGTCGCTTTTTCGTAAAAAATCCGGCACTTTTGGCCCGGCATCCCAATGATCAAACTTGTAAATACTTTTATTATCTGCAAAAGTAAAAGTGTAATATCCTGTTTTAAATGTTGGCAAACTTTCTTTAAGCATTTCCTCGAATGTATTGTTGCCCATAGTTTTTTTAATATTCGCCTTTACCTCATATTCAATTGTTGCCTTACTGATAAACTGTTGCGCATATAAATTAAAGATTGGTAAAAGAGTAAATCCAAATAAATAAATTCTCATCCTCATAAAATTATTTTTAAATATTAATTTGTTACAGGAGGTTTAACTGAACTTTTGTTTTTAAAATCCCATGTAAACCCAACCAGGAAATATCTTTTTAATCTATCGTTGATAACTTCGGTGTAAGTGTTGCTGTTAAAATTTCTTTGTACACCTACATTCTGATTTAAAATATCTCTTACAGTAAAATATGCGGTAAACTCATCCTTCTTAAAAGTGCGTTGCAGGCGTGCATTCAGGATGTGTGTATTAAGTGCGGTAGTAATTTGTTGTGTTTTTTGCCTGTAATCAAATTGGTAATCCGAGATGACAGACCAAACTTTTTTAATATAAATAGTTGCATCTACATTAACGGTATTCGTGATATAATGAATGGTAGTGCTGTTTTGAGAGGTTGTATTAGTATTATAAGAAATGCCATTTCTTATATCAAAGTCATATTTTTTTTCTTTTGATTTTGAAACCCCAAAATCAATGCCCGGTAAAAATGTTTTGGCAAAACTTTGTTTGCCATTAATTACTTCTGCATTTTTAATGTATGAGAAATGTGGATTAAAATTGACACGCATGTCGATCTTTTTAATTTTAAATCCTGTGCCACCATAAAAATTCATTGAAAGATTTCCGCTTGTATTGATAGGCTGAGAAATAGTTTTTCCTGAATCACTATTTATTGTACGG